>JAQUHL010000014.1 GCA_028683635.1 Candidatus Cloacimonadota bacterium | reverse complement strand
CTGGGTCTTGGTGAGCAGGATTTTATCCCCGGAGAGCTTTATCCAGCCTTCGATGTCACCATCCACAATCTCCCCCACGGGGTTCTGGCTCAGGGTTTTATCCAGGATTCTGCGGTTTCCGGGGGTGTTTTGGAGCAGGTAGATGTTTACCGGGCAGAGCTGGTTTTGGGCTCTGTAGTTCTTAAGTTCCTGGGCATCTATCTTGTTGATTTCTTTGGTGGAGAGGATCACATAACTAAGAGAAGGAGTGTCGTAGCTTTTGAGTTTCAGCACCTGGTAATCCCCGAGGAAAGCCTTTAGCTCGGCTTTGTCCGGGAAGATCAGGAGGGTTTTATCGGAAACGATATAGTCGTCTATCGCAGTTCTTTGAATGAGGGGAAGCACGATCTCGCTGAAGGTGGCACACATCAGGATGATAAAGGAAATCACCACCATCCAGATATAGGGCTTCAGATAATGAAGCATCCTGGCATAGAGCTTCCGGTCGTAGATCTTGCCTTTCAGGTCGTCCGTGGAGTGGGCCCCGGGTCTGCCGCCGAAGTGGTTCATATCTCCTCCCCTTCCAGCCGTGCCCGGATCTTTTGCTTATCCACCAGGTTGCTGTAGAGACCGCCTTCACGGATCAGTTCAGAGTGGGTTCCGCTCTCCACAATCCGGCTATCATTGATGACGATGATCTTATCGGCATGCTGGATGGAGGAAATGCGGTGGGCGATGATGATGGTAGTCTTTCCCTTGCGGATTTCGATGAGCCGTTCCAGGATGTGGCGTTCAGTTTTGGTATCCACCGCGGAGAGGGAATCATCGAGGATCAGGATCTGAGGATCGGTAAGCAGAGCCCTGGCAATTGCCACTCTCTGTTTCTGGCCTCCGGAGAGGGTGATGCCACGCTCGCCGACGATGGTATCAAACTTATGGTCAAAATCCATCACCTCCTCATAAACCTGCGCCGTTCTGGCAGCTTCAAAGACGGCCTGTTCTCCGGTTTCAGGATTGCCGAGGCGGATGTTGTTCATAATCGTATCCGAGAAGAGGAAAATATCCTGGGGCACCATTACCATATCCCGGCGCAAGACCTGCAGGGGGATCTGGTAGATTTCGTGATCATCGAGGAAAATGCTGCCCTGAGGAGGGTTGTAGATCCGGGTGAGAAGCTCGATAAACGAGGTCTTACCGCAACCGGTGGGTCCAACGATGGCAAGGGTCCTGCCTGCTTCGATGCAGGTGCTTATGTCGTCAAATACCAGGGGCAGATCCTCAGCATAGCGGAAGGATAAGTTTTTGATATCGATCTTGCCACCCAGGGCGGTGATGCTGCTATCTGCGCTGCTATCGTCAATTTCCGGTTCCACTTCAAATATGCTGTTCAGCCTTTTCAGGGAGGCAGTTCCCCTTTGGTACATATCCACGATCCAGCCAATGGCAATCATTGGCCAGACCAGCATGCCCAGATACTGGAAGAAAGCAATGAAACCACCGATCGTGATTTCTCCCCGGATCACAGCCCTGCCTCCAAAATAGAGGGTGATAATCGTGCTGGTGCTGATCACGAAACCCATGAAGGGATGGAAGATACCACTGATCTTGGCCAAGGATATGTTTTGCTTCACAAAGTCCCAGGAAACCCTATCCACTTTTTTGAGTTCGGCTTTTTCCTGGTTGAAGGCTTTTACGATCCTGATCCCCGATATGCTCTCCTGCACGGTTCCGGATAGCGAGGCGAAGGACTCCTGCACCTTGGTGAATTTCTTGTGCATTTTCTTGCCGAAAATACTAATCGTAAAGCTGAGGAAGGGCATGGGAATGATAGCCAGCATCGTCAAGCGCCAGTTTATGCCCATCATGAAGGAAAAGGAGGCAATCGTCATCAGAATGATATCCGAAGCAGCGATAAATCCGATTCCGAAGAGCATTCTCACGGCGTTCATGTCGTTTGTGGCATAGGCCATTAGATCGCCGGTTTTGCTTTTGTTAAAATAGTTTTGGGAGAGCTTTAGCAGATGATCATAAAAATCCTGCCTGAGGCTGCGTTCAATCCGGAAGGAATTGCCGATGATGAGGATGCGCCAAAGATAGCGCAATCCCATCACACAGATGGCCAGTCCAAAGAGCACAAGCCCGATATAGAGCAGACCGGTCTGATCGATAGTGCGTTTCTGGATGCTGTCGATCGCATATTGGGTTACTTTGGGCATTATCAATTGAACAACATCCACCAGAATGAGCATCAGAATGCCCAGCATGATCCTGCCCAAACTGCGTTTCAGGTAAGGATATACCTTGTCGAAAGTGCGCAATGTGTCTCCATTTATTATGTTTATAGATTTATATATCACTACTGCCAAGAGCTTTGCATATCAATATACACAACCGGGCATGGTTTTTTAATCATAGATATTTGTCAATCAGATTGTTTAGACCTACCGAACAAGCAGAATGCCCCAGCCTGTTTTGCGGCTATATACTGTGCGTTCTCCTGATTCTGGATTCCAACCCAGTTTCCACACCGGTTTGATATTATAAACGGGGTATGGGCTGGGCATTGATAATGTCATTCAAACTAAAAAGTCCATTGAATAATGGTTTGTAGGGCGAATCCCTACTCCATTTAGGGTGGTGGGCGGGAATAGATTTACATAAATATGCCTCACAACCAGCATATTTGGAAGTCTGCAAACCGATAAATCGGGATGTGCAACGGTCTTTTAAAGTTATATAGGGCTATTTGCGGCGGGCCAGACGGAAGATCAGGAACCCCAATACTCCAAACAAGGAGATGATATGCTTGAAGGAGATCACTGGATAGAAGCGGGCTCTATCATTTTTGATCAGGAAGATGCCGATGGGCTCCAGCTTCAGTCCACCGCCACCGCTTCCCCCGAAACTGGCCTGTGGCTTTTGTTTCGGATCAGCTTCCTCCTGAGGAAGATCTTCCAGTGGTTCAGTGGCAGGTTCGGAATCAGCTTTGTTCTTCTTGTTAGGTTTACCCGGAGAACTTCCACCTCCGCCTCCAAAACCAAAAGCTGCTCTGGTTACTGAAATCAGGGTGACGTCCTTGATGGAAACAGGATTGCCAAAGATAATTTCCGCTCCGGCAAATTCCTGGATGACCTTTCTAATCTGGCTCGTAATATCGTGCAAGTTCATGAGTTCCTCCCCATGCATTTGGTTGGGCAAGTCTGAGGGTCTCAGCCAGGATGTCAAATCCTTTTTTTCTTTACAAGGGGAGGCTTAATCTGAGATTGGAAAAATGAAAGAACCTTACAAAGACTACCGGAGCTGTGCCTGGCTGTTTTCCAGGCTAATGATCTGCAACTGCAGTTTCATCGGCTACCCGGAGCTGAAGCAAGCCCTGAAACGGGATATAAAGTGCCCAAGGGTCAGGATCTTTGCTCTTGGCAAGGGTGCCTGGCAGATGGCAGCAGTATGTTCAGGCCAGCTTGAAAAAATGGGAATATCATCTTCCGGCATCATCTATACAACCCGGGGAAATGCTCGCCCACCGGATATTCTGAAAGAATGCGATACTTCCTTCCTGGCACGTTTCAGCTTGTTTGAAGGCTCGCATCCCCTGCCAAGTATGGAAAATTTCATTATCAGCCGGCAGATCCTGGACTGGCTGCAAAGCCTGGAAGCCTCGGAAACCCTGATTATCCTGATCTCCGGGGGTGCCTCTGCCCTCCTGGAAATCCCCGCAGCGGGAAAGAGCGACGAAGATATCATCAGGCTCAATCAAAAGCTGCTTGCCTCAGGAAAGGATATCTCCCAAATCAATGCCCAAAGGATCCAGTACTCAGCAGTGAAGGGCGGAAAAGCGCTATCCTTCCTGAGCTGTGGAGCCATCTTTAGCTATGCGGTGTCCGATGTGGAGAATGATCCACCCTGGTTGATCGGATCAGGGCCTTTCTTCCCGCTTGCCCATGCCCGGCCAAGCTATACCAACCGCTTGGGACACAATCGATACGATATAACTACGCCCCACCAGAAGCTGCGCTATCGGATCATCGCCAACAATCGCTCTTTCCTGATGCAACTCATCCGGAATCTGCAATTCGTATCCTCATTTGCAGAGAACACCCAGATAGAACTGCTGCCAAACTTTCAAAACCTGGAAGCGGAACAACTGGCAGAATACCTCCACAAGCAGGCCATTCTCCTTTCCCGCCGGCGGGGCTCAGAACCCCGGTCCCTGCTGCTCATTGCCGGAGGGGAAAGCAGAGTGCAGGTGAAAGGCAAAGGCAGGGGAGGGCGATGTTTGCACCTGGCCTTGAAGGTAAGCATGCTGATCAGACAGTTCAGCCGGGGATGTTTTATTGCCTATGCCACCGATGGCAGCGATGCGGAAAGCGGAAGTTCAGGAGCCATGATCGACCAGAACACCTATTCCCAGCTAAAGGAAGGGGGGATGGATCCGGAACAGTATCTTTCCTCCTGCGATTCCCTGTCTGCCCTCGAAAAGGTTCATGCCACCCTCGGAAGCGTATATACAGGAACCAACGTCAATGAAATCTATCTATACTATCTTACTTTTTGAAGATGAAGAAAACCGCTGCCACGATCAATAAAAAGCCCACCACATAGTTCCACTTCAAATCCTCCTTCAGATACAGCACCGAAAATGCACTGAAAACCACCAGGGTAATCACTTCCTGAATGGTTTTGAGCTGGTAGGCACTGAACATTCCGTAGCCGAGGCGGTTGGCAGGAACCTGAAAGCAATACTCAAAAAAGGCAATGAACCAACTGATCAGAATCACCTTGAACAGTGGTGAATGATTGTACTTCAAATGACCATACCAGGCGAAGGTCATGAAGATATTGGATATACTAAGCAACACTATCGTCTTCATAATGGGAGCGAAGAATCAATGAGGCAGCCTTTTGTCAAATGATTTGATTACCCCAGTCTCCACTTTGAAAGACCATTGGATAATGGGTTGTAAGGCGAAGCCCTACTCCTTTTAGGGTGGTGGGCGGGAATAGATTTACTAAAAATAAACCTCACAACCTGCATATTTGGGAGTCTGAATTTCGATAAATCGGGTTGTGCAACGGTCTTGCAATGTGGATCAGCGAGTGCAAATAACAAACGTGCTGAAGCACGTGTTACTATGCTGCGCATGCATGGTAGCACGGTCTTCAGACCGTCTGTTATCCATTATCGCTGAGCCACAAATTGCAGCTACGCCAATAATCCATCCGAATCATCCGAATTTTCCGCACAATCCGTCCGTGTTCTACATGGACCCTTGCTTGACAGCGTTAATCACTTCTTAATCTACCCTTAATCAAGCGTTAATTATTAACGCTTGATTAAGGGTAGATTAAGAAGTGATTAACGCCTTCGAAGAGGAGGGAAAGAAAGCCCAGTGGGCGACAGATCATAGGCAGGGTGTGGAGCGAAGCGTAACCCCTGTACAAGCGCAATTCCACAACCACCACCCAAGCCCCGTCAGGGGCGACATCACTCTTGCTGCATACCAAACACCTTGTCCGGATCCCAATGCCTGTTCAACCTTGTCTCACTTTGTGGCGACGAAGACGTCACCACCCCTATTTGGGCTGTCGAGCTCCGGTCGACAGAAGCAACGGAGTTTCCTGTTCAGAAAGCATATAGCTTTGTGGCGACGAAGACGTCACCACCCCTGTTTGGGCTGTTGAGCTCCGGTCGACAGAGGTGACGGTTTGCCTGTTCAAAAAGCCCTGCTCCTTTTAGGGTGGTGGGCGAAAATGATTTACAAAAATATGCCTCACAACCAGCATATTTGGAAGTCTGCAAACCGATAAATCGGGATGTGCAACGTTCTTTCATTTCAAACCAAACACGTTACTAATGGTCAGGAAACAGAGAATTATGAAGGTTTTAGTTGACATGATAGTGATATCAATTAAACTATAGATAGCTATCAAATATATTACTGAACAGAGGATTTATATATGGCTAAGTATCTGATAATCGGTGGAGTTGCTGGTGGAGCTACCACTGCGGCAAGGTTGCGCAGAATTGATGAAAGCGCAGAGATCATCATGTTTGAGCGGGGAAATTATATCTCCTATGCCAATTGTGGCTTGCCCTATTACATCGGCGGGGTGATTTCGGAGCGGGACAGGCTTTTCGTTCAGACCCCGGAAAGCTTCAAAGCAAGGCTGAACGTGGATGTTCGCATCAACAATGAGGTGATTGCCATCGACCGGACAGCCAGGCAAGTGGTGGTCAAAAACCTGATAAATGGCGAAGAGTGCCGCGAAACTTATGATAAACTGCTGCTTTCCACCGGAGCCGAGCCTTTGCGGCCGGGCATTCCCGGGATTGGGGATGAGCGGATTTTCACCCTGCGCAGTGTCCCGGATACGGACCGGATCAAGGAATATATCAAGACTCATGAGATAAAGCGGGCGGTAATTGTCGGGGCCGGATTTATCGGCCTGGAAATGGCGGAAAACCTGCTCCATCTGGGGATCTTTGTCACCATCGTGGAAATGGCAGAGCAGGTTATGACCCCGCTCGACTATGAAATGGCGGCCGAAGTGCATCAGCACCTCAAGACCAAGAAGGTGGAGTTTTATCTCAAGGATGCAGTGAACGCCTTCGTTCAGGAAGCGGATGGCCTTGAAGTGAGGCTGAAAAGCGGTAAATCGCTGCAGACGGATATGGTGCTTCTTTCCATTGGTGTGAGGCCGGACAGCCAGCTTGCCGAAGCCTGCGGACTCGAACTTGGCGTCAACAAAGGAATAGTCGTAAATGAATATCTGCAAACCTCCGATCCCGATATCTATGCCGTGGGAGACGCCATCGTTTTTCCCAGCCCCATCACAGGTAAGCCTTTCCTCACCTATCTCGCCGGCCCGGCAAACAAACAGGGGCGCATCGCCGCAGACAACATGGTAAAAGGTACGCACCGCAAATATATCGGCTCCATCTCAACCGCCATTGCCAAGGTCTTTGATCTCACCGTCGCAGCCACGGGAGTCTCGGAAAAGGTGCTCAAACACGAGGGCATTCCCTATATCTCCTCGATCATCCATTCCTCCTCTCATGCCGGTTACTATCCGGATGCGCTTCCCATGACCGTCAAGATCGTCTTCGATCCCCGGGACGGCAGGCTCCTGGGTTCCCAGATAGTCGGTTTTGATGGCGTGGACAAAAGGATAGATATGATGGCGCATATTCTCAAACACCGGGAGACGGTTTTTGATCTGGAAGAAATCGAGCATGCCTATGCCCCACCCTTTTCTTCTGCCAAGGATCCGGTCAACGTCGCCGGACTGGTTGCCGATAACATCTTAAGTGGCCTGGTCAAAATCATCCATTGGGACGAACTGCGCAATCTGGACTATACAAATACTGTCCTGATCGATGTCCGCACCCCTGATGAGTACAAGCTGGGCAGTATAGACAGGGCCATCAACATCAATGTGGACACTATGCGTGAGCGCCTGAAAGAGATTCCCCAGGGGCAGAAGATTGTGGTTTTCTGCGGAACCGGGCATCGGTCCTATTTCGCCTCCAGAATCCTCGTTCAAAGCGGATTTAAGGAGGTTTACAACCTCTCCGGCGGATATCTCACCTATGAGCATGCCACCCAGAAACAATCCAATGAAGATATCTTCTCCCGGGATATCATCGGCAAGGATGATCATATCTACCAAAGCGATCCCCAGCGCAGTTCCACACCCAGTGGCAAGGTTTTTACAGCAGATGCCTGTGGCCTGCAGTGTCCGGGGCCGATCATGAAGCTCAAGCTGGAAATGGACCGCCTTCAAAATGGAGATCAATTACAGATTTCTGCCACCGACCAGGGCTTTGCCAAAGACGTCCCTGCCTGGTGTAAAATGACTGGAAACAGCCTTCTGGGCATCGAAACCCAGGGCAAGAAGATCATCGCCACCATCCAGAAAGGCGGGGCTGAACCATCAAAAGGCACTTCCGGTGGAAATAACAAGACCATCGTGGTCTTCAGCGACGATCTGGACAGAGCTCTGGCTTCCTTCGTGATCGCCAATGGTGCTGCCACAACCGGCAAAAAAATTACCATGTTCTTCACTTTCTGGGGCTTGAACGTCATCAAACGCAGGGAGAAGATCAAGACAGAAAAGGATTTTCTCGGCAAGATGTTTGGCCTGATGCTGCCAGGCAGTTCACAGGGACTGAAGCTCTCCAGGATAAACTTCGGGGGCATCGGCCCCGTCCTGATGCGCAAACGCATGAAGGATAAAAACGTAGATTCTCTGGAAATGATGATCCTGCAAGCCCAAAAGGCAGGAGTGGAAATGATTGCCTGCCAAATGTCCATGGATATTATGGGCGTGAAAGCTGAAGAACTGATTGAGGGAGTGAATATAGGCGGAGTAGCTTCCTATCTCTCCGAAGCTGAACAGGCAAATCTGAACCTGTTTATATAGTCCTCATTTGATCAGCACCATCTTCCCCGTGAGGAAGCTCTCCCCGGTTTGCAGAGTGGATAGATAGATCCCGGAGGAGACCGGCCGGGCCTGGTCATCCGTCCCATCCCAGATAAGGGAGTGCTGCCCCTTATCCAGGAATCCCTCATGCAGGGTATTCACCAGTTCGCCCTTGAGGTTATATATCTTGAGGCTCAGATGCTGTCCTCTATCTAACTGGAAACTGATATTGGTGCAGGGGTTGAAAGGATTTGGGGAGGCCAGCAGCCGGGCTCCTGGTTCGATCGGGGAAATATGGTCCTCATTGGATACCAACTCCAGGAAACAGGTCTGTACACCAGTGGGGGTTCCCAACCAGATTTTACCCCGGGGATCAGAGTATAGGCTGTGGATCAGGGTGGACTGCAGGTGAGAATTATTGCTGTTGATGATCTCCCATCCCGAACCATCAAAGATGCCGATTCCCCGCCCGGGTATGATAAGCCAGATCCGTCCGAGCATATCCATCCCCAGGCTGGAATTCAAGTTTACAACCTCGGAGTTATAGGGCATAAGGTAGATGCTCCACACCCTGTTTTCATATTTGTAAAGAGCCTGGTTGTCCCTTGCCCATACTCTGCCTTCAGCATCGCAAAGGAGATCACTGATCGGCTGGTTCAAGAAGGGCACGGAACCGGAGGTAAAACCCCTCCAGGTATCCCGGTCATTAACTGCGATTCCAGCATCCGTGGCGATCCAAAGCCTGCCTGAGAGATCATGATCCAGAGCATAGATCCGGTTTCCCGGCAAGGGAGAATTCTGGTTAGTATAGCGTTGCCAGCCATTTCCATCATTTAGCAGCAGTTCCTGGGTACTGCCGATCCAGATTCTACCCCGGGGACCGATGGAGATCCGCTTTAGAGCACCCAGTTCCAGATCCCCTTCCAGGGGAATCTGCTCTGCGCTCCAAGCTTCCTGATATTGGCGGATGATATAGTCGTCACCAATCGCCCAGAGGTTGTTTTCAGCATCGCTGGCCAGGTCGTTTATCCCATAATGCAGGTGGTTCAGAGTGCTTTGATCATAGCTCTGCCAGATGTTTCCGTCGAAGCAGCTAAGGCCGGAATAGCTATGAGCCGTCCAGAGCCGGTTCTGGCTGACTGTATGAAAGGCGGTAACCGGAAACTGGTTCTGGATCTGATCTATCCAGCTTAGGGGCTGGAGGTTGCGATAGAGGATGGAGCTGGCATAATAGAGGTTTCCCTGATTATCTGTTGCCATGCTGAGGGGGTTTCCCTGCCAGGAAGGGTTTGTCAGGCTATTATACATAGCCCAGTCCGTTCCGTCATAGGAGAAGATGTGCCCATACAGACTGCCGATATAGAGCCTGCCTGCATCATCAGCTGCTCCGCAGGAAAACTGCCCCCAGGGAACGTAGAGCCCGGGATTGCCGTGGTTTGTCCACCCCTCCCCGTCATAGCTTTTCAAACCACTGTCACAACCCATCCAGAGTTGGTTATGCATGTCTTCAAGAAGAAATCTGATATCTCCCCAGTTCTGTTCAAAGACCTGCCAGGCCTGATTATCATGGACTGCCAGTTGGGGACTTGTGCCTCCTGTGCCGATCCAAACCCGCTGCTGATAATCGAGCAGCAGAGTCCTGATCTCGGAACTCTGAAGGGGGGTATTGTTTGTATCAAATAAGTGCCATTCGAAGAAATTGGTGCGGAACAAGCCATTTGAACAGCCCAGCCAGAGCAGGCCCGCTTCATCCCGGACGATTGCATCGACGCTTAGAGGAGGCAGCGGCGCACTCGTGAGATCATGCCTCTGCCAATCCCCGGAGATATCTATACTGCAGAGCCAGTTTGCCCCACCGATCCAAACTGAGCCTTCATAATCCAGATACAGGCTATGCACCCGTCCTGCTCCGATCCTGGAATTGAAGGTATAAAAGCTTTCGGTTTCGAGGGTATGAAGGTTCATCCTGCCCAGACCGGGATTGAGGCTATAATAGATATACTCGTGGGCTACCAGGATCGGACTTTTATCCGCCCTGGCATTGTAAAACTCCCACTGGGCTGCCTGCGCTCCGAGAAACGATGCCAAAATCAGCATCAAGTGCAGGTAAACTATCTTCAAAGCTTTTCCCCTCTGGAGCTTATCCATCATTGTGGATCTCAGCGCTGTAGTTTGTGTGCAAAAATCGTTCCCTAAATCCGATTATATTTTTCACCGCTATCCCGTGACAAGAGTTTTCTTGACATAATATAACCAAGAAATAAAGATGCTCGCGATACTTCGCTAACTTTTGAATAAAGACATACTCAGGATGCTGCTCTTGCACCACTGATCCAGAATTCATGTAGAAATGACATATTCCTCCGGGGTATGGGACAGCGCTCCATTCAAAAGCAAGATGGTGGGTCGGGCTGGGATTATGTCATTTCAAACTAACGATATAAGAGGAAAAAGGAGACCACATGACCTTGCACCAACTGCTAAAAGCGCTTGATTTCGAGCGCCTGGCCGGAACTGAAGGAGAGAACAGAGGAAGGAAGGTAATTGCCGATTATCTGAACGCCCAGGGTTTTGCGCCCATCACTGAAGCATTTGATATTTTTGGTTTTGATTCCGGCACTGCCAGCATCAGTTATGGCTCAAAAAGCTGGGAAGCCACTCCCTATGGCCTGTGCGGGAACCAGGATCTGGAAGGGGAACTTGTATATCTGGAAAACGCCGATGCCCTGATGTATAATCCCGGTGTCTATGAAGATAAGATCGTGCTATTTTACCACAGCGACAAAAGGATCTACGACCTCTATGAATACACCCGGGTCAAAGCTTTCATCGGTATTTCCGCTCCCCACAAGAAAGCCTATTCCTATTCCCATCGCCAAAACCGGGATAAGAAAGAAATCTTCCCCATTGTGATGATCCGCTATGATTTTGCCGAGAAACTCATCTCGCTCTCTGGCAAGAAGATCAAGCTGAGCATCAAGCAGAAATCCACAAAACGGAAGGCACACAACCTGATTCTCGATATTCCCGGCACAGCGCCGGATAGGAACCTCAGCCTCCTGGTGGGTCATTATGATTCCGTTGCCCGTTCCCACGGAGCTGCAGACAACGCCGGCGGCTGTGTCTGTCTGATCAAGGCTGCCGAATACTTCAAACGTTTCCCTCCCAAGCGGGATCTCAGGATCATTTGGTTCTCTGGCGAGGAGCTTGGTCTTTTGGGCAGTTTTGCCTATGCCCGGGATCATGAGGAGGAAATCAAGGATCGGGTGAAACTGGTGATCAACGTCGATCTGGCTGGAGATCCGATCGGCAGAAATGTGATGTTTGTGCTGGGAACCAAGGAACTTATGGGTTACTCCTCCGGATTGCTCAAGGAAAATGGTCTGCTCTTCTGTGAAAATCTGAATATCTACAGTAGCGATTGCATGCCTTTCAGCGTCTATGAAATCCCCTCGCTGAATCTTGCCCGGGTGGGAGGTAAAGCCCTCTATTATATCCATACTGAGGAGGACCTTGCCCGCCATACCTCGGAATATGGCTTATCCTGCGTATCCAAGGCTACAAACGTCCTATTGAAACATATTCTCAATGCCCAGTATTACCCCGTCACCAAAGATATTGATGATTCCCTGCGGGATAAAATCGAGCGTTATCTCTGGCATTCCCTGCTTGTCAAACCAGAGCTCAAATGGAAAGAGAAATACCGAAAATAATATCGTGTTTAGTTTGAAATGACATAATCCATGCCCAGCCCACCACCCAATATTGTATGGGGCTCCGCCCCATGCCCCGTTTGATTATGTCATTTCAAAGTGGAAACTGTATAAGTCTCAGTCCTGCTTTGTAAAGAGAGGTTGCCCGCCCTTCTGATCCTGATGAGGCATCTTCCTCAGGATAAAATACACAAATGAGGAGGAAAAGAGCACGGTCACTGCATCCGCTACAGGAAGAGCGAAAACCAGCCCCTGAAACCCGAAGAGCCTGTTCAGGATCACCAAAGCCGGAAGATAGGCCAGCCCCTGCCTGGAAAGTGCTACGATCAAAGCCGGGAAAGCCTTGCCCCAGGCTTGCAGGGACACCATGAAGATCATTCCAATGGCTGCAAAGGGAATGGCAAAGACGTCTGCCTCCAAAACCATCGTCCCGATCTGCACCACTTCCTCCTGTTTGATGAAGGCGGAGATCATGGCTGTGGGGAACAAGGCAAAAATGATCAGGAACAACACCGCCATCCCCAAAGCTATGATCAGGCCCACCCGGATGGTTTCCCGCATTCTGCCAAATAGCTTTGCCCCATAGCTATATCCGATCAGCGGTTGGATGCCCACCGAGATGCCAATGAAGATAAAGATCGGCAGCGAAAAGGTCCTCATTGCCACACCCAGGGCAGCTACATTGTTATCCGAATATACCGAAGCCAGTTTATAAGATATTGAACTGCCGATACTCATCATAATCTGGGATAGCGAAGCAGGAATCCCGATCTTGAAAATTTCCTTGAAAATCACCATTCTCAAGCGCAGAAACTTCAGCGAAGGAGGCACCAGGCTTATCTTTTTCAAATAAAACCTGCTATAAAAGCTCACTGCAAAGAGGTTGCCGATCAAAGTCGCCACTGCTGCCCCGGTTACACCCATATTGAACACAAAGATGAATACAGGATCCAGAATGATGTTCAATCCGGTTCCGATCAGCATTCCATACATGGCAATCCGGGCAGCACCTTCAGCACGGATCAGTTGTGCCATGGAAAAATTGAACATCACGATTGGCGAACCCAAAAGAATGATCCGCATATACTTGTAAGCATACTGGTAGGTATTGGCGCTCGCTCCCAAAAGATCCAGAATCCTACCGATCATGAACACCGATATACCTCCCACGACAATGGATCCCACCGCCACACTGAACAAAGCCGTGGTAACAGTCTCCCTCGCTTCGCTCAATTTCCTCATTCCCAAAAGCCGGGAGAGATAGGATGCGCCACCATTGCCAAAGATCCCCGCCAGCGCCATCTGTGCCATAAAAACCGGCAGGGCTATCGTTAACGCTGCCACCTGATAGGCATCATTGAGCTTGCCGATGAAGAAGGTATCCGTCAGATTATAAAGAATCTGCACCATCATGCTCAGCACAGTGGGTAAGGCCAGATTCAGGATAGCCTTCGGAACCGGCATCCGCTCCAGAATATATAATTTATCCTTTTCCATTATCCTTCTTTAGCTGCGTATTCAGCCCCGCGAACGAGATACACCTGGGTTTTGTCTCCCCGTTTGAACGCCTCGTCCTGCCTTCGTGAGATTGGGTGTTTCCTTCATCTTTCCCGAGGTGGCAGGTTCGATGAAAAGCTGTCTCCCATAGCCACCTTTTCAAACACCACCTATCTGTCAAGTGCCTTGCCTGGCTATAACTCTGTGAGCTTTCTCAGACCACAAACCCGGCTTAAAGAAAAAAAAGGTGGACAAAATTATCCTGATTCCGAACTCTGGCTTTGGCAGAACGCCACGAGAGGTCACTATAATGAAAGATTCCCTGTCGGACGATAAGAGAAAGGAACTTGTCTCTTGGGTGAAGGGGCTTTTTTCTTTTGAGAAAGATCAGGTGCAGCAAATCTGCACAGAATTTGAAGGACTGATTGCAGACCAGATACTTGAAGATCAGGACCCGCTGCTGGAACACATCCTCTTTACTCTTGCCCAGTACTATGGCATGAGCCGGAGACTCGATAAGTCCAAACACTTTGTGAACCTGGCCATCGAACTCGGAACCAGGCAAAAGAACAAGGACATCCTCCTGAGGGCAAGAAGCAACCTGGCAATCATCAATTTTGAACAGGGTCAATACTATGAAGCAATCGAGGAATGGGAAAACATGATCGCCTCCACTGATTCCCCCCGCCTGATCTGCTCCTGCTATCAAAACCTCGCCCGGGCCTTCACCATTTCCGCCAAGGAAGAGGAAGCCATGAAATGCTGCTACCGGGCTATCGAAATGCTGCAGGATATTGGTGATGAGGAAGCTCTGGCCAATTCCTATAACTCCCTTGGCAACCTTTTCCGGGAATTGCATAAAACCGATAAAGCTCTCGATTATTTCGAAAAATCACGCACCATCTATGAAAAAATCGATAACAAACAACGCCTGGCCATGATCTATAACAACCTCTGCCTCGTATATATCGACAGCGGTGATTATGACAATGCTCTTACAATCGGCACAGACGCCCTCGATTACGTCCTCAA
>JAQUHL010000013.1:7580-14662 GCA_028683635.1 Candidatus Cloacimonadota bacterium | reverse complement strand
AAACAACCAGAGAAACAATGAGTTGGAATTTACACCAACATTTGGGACTCAACACATTCGGCACAGGTAGTTTTCCGTCATACTTGTTATGTCTGTGTTTTGTTTGTCAGATAGGTCACTATAGAAACTTTCGATGTTTATCACTCTATGGAAGATAGATCCAAGAAAGTAATTACGGTCTGATATATCTGCCAGGGAAGCATCAAACAGTTCTTGACCGGCAATGAAAAAGAACATTGTATCAGCAGTGGTGAAGAAGTGTTTGAGATTGGAAAGCAAGGCAAAAACCGCTTTCTGCCTTTTCCTGCTTTGGTCTGCAACACTTTCGGAAATCATGGCGTCTTTGTTAAGTTTTGTTTCCTCGATCAGGGCTGAAAGGATCGCACTGTCATGTGGCTCAATTTTATCCACTTCATCAATAATGATAATAAACTGAGGCAGCTTCCCCTGAACCGAACGGAGATTGGCCATACGAAGAATATGTAACAACTCTACCTCAATATCCTTTGTCGATGCAATGGGATATTGGACAGATGATCTGCGTGTGGAGAATAGAGGTATTGATATGGATGGTGTCCCTATCTGCGTACCTCCTTTCGATGAGGTCAGGCTCGCATAAATACGTTGTTCGAGTGTTATTATTCTTGAATACAGCTTATCTTTCGTTTTTATGTATCTGAGATACAAACGAATATAGCATAAGTAAACAAGATGGAATAGTGAAAACATGATCAGAAAGTAAACACCATTATAGGGATCTTTCAGTCCTGCTCTGAACGCATAATAGCGCAAAAGCGCTCCAATATATATGTTAGTTTCAGCGTTCAACAATACAATTTTATTAGTAAACTTTGTTACAAATGATGGGTGGTTAAGAATCACTGAGTTGTTGTTAATTGCAGTTGGACTCTTTGCACAAGCCTTTACATTGAAGTCCCCCGTTTCTACCTTTACTAAGTTTGTTTGCATTATGGCTACTGATTGTCGATTTTTCCTGAATATATGGTAGAATGAATTCAAGTCTTTTTTATACACATCAACAAATTTGTTATGACTTGGGTAGTAAAGTGAAGGAATGTACTTTTGGATGAAACTATCATTTCGAATATGTTCTTTAAGTGCCAGACTTGCCGGTGATGCAAAAAAAACTAACGCTAACACAGAAACGATAGCAAATCTGTTGAAATTGATAGCTTTGTTATGGGTAAACTCTGAGATCTTGTTACGAAGTTGCGAAGTAATTGTAGCAAATATGTCTTTTTCATTGAGGGCTTCATACCCTAAAGAAAGCTCAATAGTGTCGAATTTTTTCGATTTGAA
The DNA here is from genome assembly GCA_028683635.1 of Candidatus Cloacimonadota bacterium. Classification (GTDB taxonomy): domain Bacteria; phylum Cloacimonadota; class Cloacimonadia; order Cloacimonadales; family Cloacimonadaceae; genus JAQUHL01. The sequence goes on along the minus strand of JAQUHL010000013.1, from coordinate 13,342 downwards.
TGTTTTAAACGTATTAAAGAGAAGATTGTACCATATCTCAGAGGGTGATTCCGTCTTGAGCTTCATGAATTGCTGCTCAATTTTGTGTACAAAATATACAATACGTATACATAAGTATCCCAATAACATGAATGATATGGACTTAATAAAAAAAATTCCACCCTCTGAACAGCCCAAAGTACATTTTCCAGCGACAAATATAGCGAGATATATAGCACTCATCATTGCTAATGATGCACTTATGAAAATTGATCGTTTTTCGATAACGACTTTTCTCTCAAGCAGATCTGATACGAATCTGATGGCCCGGGTTACCTTTTTAGGCCGTTTGTGACTTAGCTTTAAGTCTGCAATATATCCATTTTTCTTATATTCTACGAAGATGTTGAAGGCCAAAAACATCACTACACAAATGGTCGATGCAATGAAAGCGAAATCGAATTGATTTATGTGTAGAAAGTTCCTGAGTACGAACCTTTTCATAACATAAAAAATCAATAACAAAGACAAGTATATTGCACAGGAGGAGCAATAGCATACGTTGATTCTATCTGCCTCATTATCATACACAATACTGGATACAAGTCTTTTAACAAAGCTTGATTTTCCCATACCGCGATATCCGGTAATCAAATACGCTCCAGAATTAGTTTTATTCCGTTCAATAACCAATTTGAACTTGTTGAAGATCCTGCTTCGCCCGATAAATCTCTCATCCGGAACACCTTGTTCAAGTGGGGAATGGTAGAAGGAATAGTTGTGCATTTCAATCATTATGTCGCTTATGCGGCTGTTCGTACGAAAGGGAGTAAAGGAGCTTTCAGCTTTTTTGGAGTTTGTGTCTGAGTTTGGGTTTGGCTTCCCCTTATGCTTGAATGGCACAAATCTCTTTAAGAATTCACAAAAATGTTTCAACTTGATCATCTTATCTCCTAAGCATTATTGGATGAGATTTCATTAGTTACTGACGAAGAGATTAGCACAGCTATCTCATTTCCAATTACTATCTATCTAATATCCATAATACCAGCAAAATCAAATACATTAGATTTGTCAAGTAATAAATATATTTTTTTGCTGATAGCTTTATTTATACGCCTTTTGAGTATTACAAGTATTGTATACAGGGATATGATGAACCCCAAAAATATTCCCACCTTGCTATCTTCTTGCAGGACATACAGTACTTACCTTGCACCAAGCTACAAGCAAAAAAAGTTTTGAGATTCTGGCCAAACGTCTTACGTATATATATAGAGGGAGTTTTTTCTGAGGCTGGTTTTGAGATCCTGGTAAAAAGCCATAAATCCCTATCCATTTCAAGACTATCCTGCTTTTTTGATTGACAAATAATGAGCGTCCCCTTGACCGTGAAAAGATAAAATGAATCTGAGGTTTGATTATGAAGAGCTATTTGATAACGGGCGGAACGATCCTGACCTTCGATCCGGAAAGTCCGGTGCTGGAAGGCCATGCCCTGTGGATAGAAGATGGAAAGATCAGGAAGATCGCTCCCGATGAGGAGTTTGCTGAGCTCAAGCTGGAACGCATTTCCGCAGAAGGGAAGGTGGTGCTGCCAGGGTTTATCAATGCCCATCACCATTTCTATTCGACTCTGGTGAGGGGCCTGGGGAAGGCCAAAGCTTCCCAAAACTTCAATGAAGTGCTCGAAAACCTCTGGTGGCGTCTGGACAAGAAGTTAGTCCTCGAGGATGTATATATCTCTGCCCTGATCTCCGGGTTGGATGCCACCCGGCATGGTTGCACGACGGTTATCGATCATCACGCCAGTCCTTTTGCCATTACCGGTTCTTTATCTGAGATCGCCAGAGCCACCAAAGCCTGTGGGATCCGGTCCTGCCTCTGCTATGAAGTTTCGGATCGGGATGGCAAGGATAAGTGCCGCGAGGGCATCTCTGAAAATATGGCTCTTCTGGATTCGCTAAAGCTAAAACCCGATTCTTTTTTGAGCGCTCTCTTCGGGCTGCATGCCGCATTCACTCTGGAAGATGAGACGCTAAGAGACGTATCGGATTATGTGCATAAAACAGGTTGCGGCATCCACGTCCACGCTGCCGAAGCGGAATCCGACCAGAAATATAACATCAAGCACCACGGACTGCGGGTGATGGAACGCTTTGCGGATTTTGACCTCATCAATTCCCACTCAATCTTTGCACATGGAGTACATCTAAACGCCAAAGAACTGCTTCTGATCGCTTCTGCCGGTGCGGCGGTGGTTACAAATCCCCAATCCAACCTGAACAATGCGGTCGGCATCGCCGATCTGATCAAGATGAGGGAACTCGGGATCTTGATCGGTCTGGGAACAGATGCCATGACGACCAATATGCTGGAAGAACTGCGGGTAGCCCTCTGGACCCAGCATCTGAAGCAGAACAACCCTTCCTGCGGATTCATGGAAGTGCTTTCCACCCTGACGATCAATAATCCCAGGATCGCCAGCCGCTATTTCGAGGGAATTGGCATTCTCAAACCCGGCTATCAGGCAGATATCATCCTGATGGATTACCAGGCACCCACACCCCTGAATGCCGATACCTGGATGGGACATCTGCTCTATGGACTCTCCCAGGCAACAGTGGATACCACAATCTGTGCCGGAGAAGAACTGATGTGGAACAAACAAATCATGCTCGATCTGGATGAAGAAGAGCTTTTAGGAAGCTCCAGACGTCTGGCGACTGATTTATGGGATAGATTCTAAATATTTGGAGACAAAAGAAATGTATCAGAAAATCTTGAACAAAGCCAAGGCCTACGAACAGGAAACTGCCCAGTTTCTGATGGATATGATCCGCATCCCCGCCTTTTCCACCAAAGAAAAAGATGTGATTTTGTGCATCAAAAAGGAAATGGAGGCAGTGGGATTTGATGAAGTAAAGATCGATGGCTTGGGAAACGTCATCGGCAGGATTGGCTCCGGAAAACGGGTAATTGCCTTCGATGCTCATATCGATACCGTCTATCCCGGTGAACTCAGCCTTTGGAAGAGCGATCCTTTTGACGCCAAAATCGAGGATGACAAGGTTTTTGGACGCGGTTCCGTCGATCAGGAAGGCGGAATGGCAGCCATGGTGACGGCTGGAAGGATCATCAAAGAACTTGGCTTGGGAAAAGATTTCACGATCTGGTTTACCGGCACGGTGATGGAAGAGGATTGCGATGGCTTGTGCTGGCAATACATCATCAAAGAAGACAAAATCCGGCCGGAACTGGTTGTCATCACCGAACCCACCAACCTCAATATCTACCGTGGACACCGCGGACGCATGGAGATGCAAATCCATGTCAAAGGTCTATCCTGCCACGGTTCGGCACCTGAGCGGGGTGACAATGCCATCTACAAAATCAGCAGAATTGCATTGGAAATAGAGAAATTGCATGAGCGCTTGCGGGATGATGATTTTCTGGGCAAGGGCAGTGTTTGTGCCACTCAAGTGTTTTTCACCGGACCTTCGCAATGTGCAGTTCCCGATTCTGCGACCCTGGCCCTGGATCGAAGGCTGACCTTCGGAGAAACCAAAGAATCCGCTGTGGCAGAAGTGAAAGATGCCTGTGCCAGAGCCGGTTATCCCGATGCTGAGATCGAAATCCTGGTCTATGAGGAAACTGCTTATACCGGGCTGGTTTATCCCACCGAGAAATACTTCCCCACCTGGGTAACTCCACCTGATTCTCCCTGGGTGCAGGGTGCGGTGGCCACTTACAAAGAACTGTTTGATCGTAACCCACTCGTTGATAAATGGACATTCAGCACTAATGGTGTGGCGATCTCCGGAATGCACGGCATCCCCTGCCTTGGTCTGGGACCCGGCAATGAAATCTATGCCCATGCTCCCAACGAAGCCTGTCCAATCTGGCATCTCAGTTCCGCTGCCGCTTTCTATGCGGGGCTGATCCATACCCTCGGGAAATGAGCTATCTATCCCTGTTTCGCTGTATAAGCTGCGGCAGAGAATACGCCCGGGACGAAATCCGCTATCTCTGCCCCGAGTGCTCCAGGGACTACAAGCCCGGGATTCCACTGCCCGGTGTGCTGGAAGTGCTCTATGATTATGACAAAATCCGGCAAATCTGGGAGAATCTGAAGGCGATCTACGGCGGTGCGGATCACATTCCGCTTACGGAGCTTCTAAGGCTCTTTTCACCCGTCAGCAGTTTGCATTTTCCACCCCTGCCAGTAGGAAATACCCCACTCTTCAAAGCAGCTTCCCTGGCTGGAAAATATGGCCTGGGTCAGCTTTGGATCAAATATGACGGACTCAATCCCAGTGGATCCCTCAAGGACAGAGCTTCCCAGCTTATGGTGGCTGAAGCCCGGCGCCTGGGGATATCCAGGATTGTCTGCGCCTCCACTGGAAATGCTGCCTGTTCGCTGGCAGCGCAATGTGCGGCGGCAGGGCTAAAGGCCGTGATCTTCGCTCCGGAATTCGCCCCACCTGCAAAACTTACCCAGATTATGATCCACAAAGCAGAATTGAACAAGGTGAAGGGAACCTACGATGATGCCTTTGCAGCCGCTCTTGCTTATACCGATGGCGACGAGGTGCTAAACCGCAACACCGCCTACCACCCCTATACCATCGAGGGAAAAAAGACTGCCGGGCTGGAAATCTTCCACCAACTGGGAGTTCCGGATTGGATCGTGCTCCCCACCGGCGATGGAGTAATCCTTTCGGCTATCCACAAAGCTTTTCTTGATCTCAAAAGAACCGGTATTATCAATACTCTGCCCCGCATCCTGAGCGTTCAGGCAGAAAGCTCCGATGCCATCACCAGCTATTGGGAAAGCGGAGTTTACAGGGATGCTGCGCAGCCTGCAACCCTTGCTGATTCGATCTCTGTGAAGACGCCCAGCAATGCACATTGGGCTGTTCTGGCCCTGAAGGAAAGCGGAGGAATTTCCCTCCGGGTGACCGACAGGGAAATCTCCAGATCCCAAAATGAACTGGCCTCGGAGGCTGGAGTATTTGCCGAACCATCCTCTTCCGCCACTCTGGCAGGACTCAAAAAAGCCCTGGCCCAAAATATGATTCCCTCCGATGCCCAAATCGTCCTCCTGATTACCGGACACGGGCTCAAAGATATCGGAGCTGTGAAGCTGGAGCATTCCTGATGCCGGATGTTTATGATTTCCACGTCCATATTGGCGAGGTCATTGGTGGCAATCAGCTTGCCCATGACTGGAAATCCCTGAACAAGATCTGCCAAGAAGAGGGCATTAAAGGCATCGGTGCTTTCGTTACCGAGGAAGCTTCCGCTCGCCTGATAGACAAATACTCCGCAATGCTTGCCGAGAGCAAGCGATATTTCCAGGGAAGAGTGCACTGGCATCTGAGCCCTACCCACTCCAGCTTGGAGGAACTTCTTCCCCTGCTGGTAGGGGGCTGCGACCTCAAGTTTTACACAACCTACGAAGCTGCGGGATTATACACATCCTATCAGCGCATCGGAGAATGGATGCAGGATCTGAAAAGCGTTTCCGCCCTTCAGGAATCCGGCCTGCCCCGCCTTCTGATCCATTGCGAGGATAACGGGATCATCCGGGAGTGTTCTGCCCGGCACCCTTTCAAACACCCCTGGGACCATACCCTACGCCGTCCTGAAAAGGCAGAAAACATCGCTGTGGAAAGGATTCTGGAGCTGGCGCTCGAACACCAGTATCCTGTGCACATCGTTCATGTTTCATCCCCCCAATCTGCTTTGTTGATCCATCAGGCAAAGCAGAATAGCAGTTC
>JAQUHL010000013.1:0-7570 GCA_028683635.1 Candidatus Cloacimonadota bacterium | reverse complement strand
CACCCGAATGGGTACCCCAGCTTCCCTACCCTTATCACCTGCGAGACTGCGCCCCACTACCTGATTTACAGTTCCGAGCGGCTCAAAGTAAAGCAGGCTCACCGCTATCTGTGCTCGCCTCCTTACCGGAGTGAACAATCCCGGGGGGAACTGGTGGAGCTTCTTCAGGATGGCTACTTCGATCTGATTGCCAGCGATCACTGTCCTTTCCCTGATGTCCTCAAAGATAGCTTTAAACACAAGCTCGAAGATATCCCCATTGGCATCCCGGGCCTGGCAACTCTTTATAGCAGCACATATCAAGCCCTGGTGCAAAGTAACAAGATATCCCCAGACTATTTGAATGAACTCCTCTGTCTCAACCCCCAAGCTTTGATGAGTTCCCAAGTAAGGATACAAGTATGAAACCAGCAACTGCCTTTCGCAACGATGCTCTTGCCAAAGTAACCGGTAGAGCAAAATATACGGATGATCTCGAGCTTCCTGGTCAACTCCACGCCACGGTGGTCCACAGCCCCCATGCCCGGGCAGAGATTATCTCCATCGATGTTTCCCTGGCTTTGCAGGCTCCTGGGATCGTGGCTGTCTTCACTGCCAAAGACGTCCCCGGAAAGATCAGATTTGGCCAGATCATCCAGGATTATCCAGTTCTAACGGACAAGCAGATAAACAGCACCGGAGATGTGATTGCCCTGATTGTGGGTAGCACCAGAGAAGCTGCCCTGGCTGCCAGGAACCTGGTTAAGCTCGAGGTAAAGGAGCTTCATCCCCTGCTCGATCCTGAGGAAGCTATCCGTGAGGGTGCTCCCCTCGTTCATGATTGGCATGGTTCAAATATCTGCAACACCCACCACATCCGCTCTGGCGATCCCGATCTGGGTGAAAGAGAGAGCACCCATATCCTGGAAGCGGAGTTCATTACCCAGAGAATCGAGCATGCCTATCTGGAACCGGAAGCTGCGCTTTGCAACCTGCGGCCGGATGGAGTGATGGAAGTATATGGAAGCATGCAACATCCCTTTTCCACCCGTCGCTTCGTGGCAAATACCCTGGGGCTTCCTTTGGCGGACGTGGAGGTAAAAACCATCCCCATGGGAGGTGGTTTTGGAGGAAAGGATGACACCGCAGCCCTGGTTTGTGCCCGGGCAGCCTTGTGCGCCTATCTTTTGAACAGACCCGTCAAGCTAATCTACAGCCGGGAAATGTCCTTTCGCGAAAGCTATAAGCGCCATCCTTACAAAATCACCTATCGCCTGGGTTTGGACGATGATGGATTGATCCGTTTTGTAAAAGTCCGCATCCTGGCCGATGGCGGGGCATATTGTTCCGTCACCCCCTGGGTAACCTGGCGCTCAACTGTGCAGTGCTGTGGCTGCTACCAAGTCCCTCACGTTCATTGCGATACCTATGGAGTCTATACAAATAACGTCTTCAGCGGTGCCATGCGTGGGTTCGGCTCGCCCCAGGTCAATTTCGCCATCGAACAGCTCATCGAAATGGCGGGGGAAAAGCTGGGCCTGGACGAGATCAGCATCCGCCGCAAAAACATGCTGCATCAGGGTTCAACTACCATCACCGGCCAGGTTTTGGATACTCACATCGTATCCCTGAAGCAGGTTATGGACAGAGTTTTGGATCAGATCAACTACTCCGAAAAAAGGAAGCAGTGCAGCTTCGGCAAGGGAGAAGGCGAGCTTTATGGCATCGGCTTTGCCATTAGCTACCGGGGAATGAGCCTGGGTGCGGAAGGAGTGGATTTGAACAGTGCAATTTTGAATGTCCAGCCCGATGGAAGTGTCCTGCTCGAAACCGGAATCCACGAAAACGGTCAGGGATCCGAATCTGCCATGATCCTCATTGCTGCAGAAGAACTTGGCCTGCCCAGGGAAAGCATCCGCTACCGTCTGCCATCCACCTCAAACATCCCTGATGGAGGAACGACTGTGGCCTCCCGGGGCACGATCATGGGTGGTGGAGCAGTGGTTAATGCTGCCGGCATCCTCAAAAAGCTCATCACAGAAGCTTTGCTAAAGCACCATCCGCAATACAGTGTCCTTCCCTCCGATACCACGCTGGTCTTTGCCGATAAGCTGATCAGCACGGCAGACCGGAGCATCCAAGTTTCCTGGCTGGAAGCAATCCGGCTTTGTTTTGCCAACCAGATCTATCCCTATGCTTTTGGTGTTTTCCAAGCTCCCAATGTAAGCTGGGATGAGGAAACTGGCCAGGGAAATGCATATTTCACCTGGGTGTATGGCTGCCAGGCTGTGGAACTGAAAGTTGAACCCCGCTCAGGCAAGATCACACTCACCAATCTGGTTGCTGCGCACGATGTGGGCAAAGCCATCAATCCTGAACTCGTCAAAGGCCAGTTTTATGGAGGAATGGCGATGGCCTCTGGCTATGCCTTGCTCGAAGATTGCCGGGTGGATAAGGGAATGGTTGTCCCCTCCAATTTTCACAACTATCACCTCGCCCGAGCAACAGACCTGCCGGAAATGACGGCTATCATAATCGAAAATCCCGATCCCAATTCCCCATCCAAAGCGAAGGGTATCGGCGAGCCCACCAATGAACTCATGGCACCCGCCATTGCTAATGCCCTCTATCATGCCACCGGCAAACGCTGTTTCAAGCTCCCCCTCAAGGCATGAATCCCAATGAAAACTGCAGAGTTCGTTCCCCCAAAAATATATAGCGTAACAAGGACTTCTAATGAATATCATCGTCAACGGCATCAGTCATCAGCTAAGCTCAGATCAGCATGAAACGATTCTTTCCACCTACTTGAGGGAAGAACTAAAACTCACCGGATCCAAAATCGGCTGCGGGGTCGGGGTCTGCGGATCCTGCACAGTACTGGTTGAGGGCAGAGCCCTGCGTTCCTGCAAATTGAAGCTTAAGGATCTCGATGGCAAATCTATCCTTACCATCGAGGGCATCCACGGCTCTGAGGGTGGCATCCATCCCATTCAGCAGGCTTTTATCGATGTGGGAGCCATCCAGTGTGGATTTTGCACGCCTGGGATGGTGCTTTCGGCCTATGCTTTACTGCTTTCCAATCCTCATCCCATGCGGGAAGAAATCCGCCAGGCAATCAAGGGCAATCTCTGCCGCTGCACAGGCTACCAGCAGATCGTCGATGCCATCGAACTGGCTGCCTCGAGAATGTAAGCTCCCCAACGTGTTTTCCAAAGAGGGGACATAGAGTAACTCCGGGAGATGGCAACAGGCCCTCATCCAGGTCGCAGGTGAGCCTGGATAAATCCCTTGATAGTTCATACAGAAACAATATAACATAAAAATACTTGACTTCTATTCCAGGCTCAGGAGCCTGGAATTATTATCGAGGTTGAGGTTCATAAATGCTTTTCAAACAACGAGATCTATTAGATAAGGAAATTCTGGCACGCTTTAGTCAAGCCCTGAGCATCATGGGTTCCAGTTACCCCCGGTTACCCTTCTATCTGAAGGCTCTGGCGGATCAGGTCAAAGCTCAGAAGCTTCGCAAGCGCTACGCGCAGCAAGGCCTGGAAGTGCCACCCATTCTGATCTTCAGTATCACCCGGCGCTGTAACCTCAATTGTGCCGGTTGTTATTCCAGGGTGTTGCACGCTTCTTCCCAGCCCGAGCTATCCATCAAACGTTTTGAAGAGATCTTCAGCGAAGCCGCTTCTTTGGGAATCTCCGTCGTCCTCCTGGCAGGAGGAGAGCCTTTGGTAAGAAGGGAGGTGCTGAACTGTGCTGCTTCCTTTTCCCGGATCCTTTTTCCGGTCTTCACCAATGGACTGCTCCTGGATGAGGACTATGCAGGCTGGTTTGCGGATCATCCCAATCTTCTGCCGGTGCTAAGCCTGGAAGGCAGGATGGAAGAGACCGATCTGCGCCGGGGAAAGGGAGTCTTCCAGCAGGTGGGCAAGGCTCTGGATCTGCTCAATGGGCATAAGCTTTTTTGGGGAACTTCCCTCACCCTCACCAGCGAAAACTATTCCCTTCTCCTCTCGGATGCTTACGTCCGGGGACTGATCCAGCAAGGCTGCAAGCTTTTCTTCTTTGTGGAATACGTCCCCATCCAGGAAAATAGCGAACATCTGGTACTGAGCGATCTCCAGAAAGAGCTGCTCTCTCAACGGATTAAAGAGCTGAAATCATCCCATCCGGCACTTTTTGTTCCCTTGCCCGGAGATGAAGATTACTTCGAAGGTTGCCTGGCTGCCGGAAGAGGCTTTTTGCACATCAATCCAGTAGGAAAAGTGGAGCCCTGTCCCTTTGCACCCTTCTCGGATGTGGATTTATCTTTCACAAGCATCAGGGATGCCCTCTCATCCCCCCTGCTTGCTAAAATCCGGGAACAGCATCATCTCCTATCTGAAGGCAAGGGCGGCTGTGCCCTCTGGGCAAATCGCAGCCTGGTGCAGGAATTGCTTGATTGACCTTATCTCATAAGACCGTTGCACATCCCGATTTATTGAAATAGAGACTTCAATATATGCTGGTTGTGAGGCTTATATTTGTAAATCTATTCCCGCCCACCACCTTAAAAGGAGTAGTGCTTCGCCCTACAACCCATTATTCAATGGTCTTTGTAATGACTTATCCAAGCTCAGCCCACCGCCCATAACTGAAGGGGTTTCACTCCATGCCCAGTTGAATCATGTCATTTCAATAGAAACGCTGTATTAGCTCCTTTTCTCCTCCACAAAGCTCCTGACTGCACTCAAAAATGCCTCGTTGTCATCCTCGCAACTCAGGGTAGCTCGTAAGCCATTTTTCAGCCTGCGGTGAGCCCCCACGTCCCGTAGAGCGATATCCCTATCCTTCAGGTAGTTGAATAGCTCCGGGCTTTTATCTCCCAGGTTAAAGGTAAGAAAGTTCGTGCTTGAGGGATAGACCGTGAGCCCCTTTATTTCCTGTAAGCGAAGATACATCTCATCTCTCAGGCGCGTGATCCCCAGCACCTGGGCGCAGAACAGCGGTACGTTTTCCAGGATCGTGAGCGCAAAAGCCTGGTTGAGAATGCTGGAATGGAAGGTGGTGAGTACTTTTTTGAGGGAGAAGATATTCTGTTCCTGAGAGATGGCATATCCAAAACGCAGGCCTGCTCCAGAAAAGGCCTTGGAAAAGCTGCGAGTCAGAATAAGATTGGGGTGCCTGTCCAGTTCCCCCGCAAAAGTGCTGTCCGAAAACTCGTAGTAAGTTTCATCTATCAGCACGAGCTTATCCCTCAGGCTCTCAACGATCTTTCGTAATTGATCCTCCGGAAAGAGATTGCCGGTGGGGTTATTGGGATTGCAAAGGATCGCCAGACGGCAATCCGGATGCGATGCCAGGCGGATGTATTCATCGGTATCGAAGGAAAAATCTTCATTCAGTTCCAGGAAGCGGATCTTAAGTCCCACCATTTCACAAAAGGTCTTGTAATCAAAATAGGAGGGTGCCAGGGACAAGGCAAAGGCAGCGTCATTCTCCCGCACACTCAGGAAGATGTGGTAGAGCATATCATCCGCTCCATTTCCCCAAACCACATTCTCTGGAGCGATCCCGCAACCTATGTATTCTGCCAGCCTGACGTTCAGTTCCTGGGTCACTGGGGACATATAGCGGTTCAAACGCACGCTCTCCATCCGCTTCAAAAAATCATCCTTGATCGCCTGATAGGGATCCAGACAGCTTTCATTGAGACACATCATCCGCTGAAGCAGCGGGACATTTACCACAGAAGGTTCTTTATCGATGAGATCGGTTCTGAATAGTTCTTTCATATTGTTCTCCTAATACTATTATGCAGTACTTTAGACTTTCTGCAAAGCGATATTCTTCCCTCCCTCTGATGACTGCCATCTATCCCATTGATATTCTCTATGTTAGATAATACTCCCTAAAGACCGTTGCACATCCCGATTTGTCGAAAAACAGACTTCCAAATATGCTGGATGTGAGGCTTATTTTTGTAAATCTATTCCCGCCCACCACCCTAAAGGAGTTGGGCTTTGCCCTACAACCCGTTATTCAATGGTCTTTGATATGAGATTTCATCAAATCGGGAATTCATAAATGGTCTTGGGTTTTGTTAGCTTTTGGGTTACTTACAAACGTCATTAGGCATCAATGAGGAATATGGGGAGGATGCTTCCTGCACACTTGCGCTTGACAGAAAGCAGCAGGGAAAATACAAAGCCAAAAATAAAATTGGAGCAGCAAAATGGATGCCAAAACCTTCGGATATCTATATTATAAAACCCGTGATTACCTGCGTGCAGACATCATCCGGGAAGCCCGGCTAACGGAAGAAGAATATGATTTTTACGAAGAAAACCTCAAACTCGTGCTTGAGGAAATATACCGTGATAGAGTGATCAGCGAAAACATCGGCGGGGATTTTGTGAGGCTCACACGATATATCTACGACCGGATCAGTGATCAGGAATCTGGGAAGACGCGTCCGGACGCTATTAAAACACGCAGCGGAGAGATCGTCTCCCTACCGGCCGTCGGAGCCATTGAACATAGCAGCATGAGCCTATCCCAGGCCATCTCCCAAAGACGCAGCTTAAGAAAATATGCCCCTGGGGAACTCAGTGCCGAGGAGCTTTCCTGGCTGTTGTGGTCTTGTTCCTGGGCAAGAGATTTCCGCAGTAATGAGCGTATGGAAATCACCCTGCGCAACGTTCCATCTGCCGGCGCGAGGCACCCCTTTGAGTGCTACCTGATGGTCCGCAAGGTAAAAGGTATAAAACCCGGGCTTTATTATTATCATCCGGTAAAACATTGTTTGGTGTTGATCAATGAAAATTCTGAGGTCTTTGCCAAAATCGAAGATGGCTGCTTCAATCAGGAGATGGTCACGAATGCGCCGGTGACCTTCATTTGGACTGCTGTTCCTTATCGCACAGCCTGGCGTTATGGACAGCGGGGTTACCGTTATCTCTATCTGGATGCCGGGCATGTGGGTCAAAACCTGCATCTGGCTGCCGAAGCGATAGAGGGAGGTGCTTGCATGATCGGTGCTTATCTGGATGAACTGATGAACGAGATTCTGGAAGTGGATGGAGTAAATGAATTTGTTATCTATATCGCCGCGGTGGGGAAAAAGCAGGAAAAATAAGAGAGTGACCACAACAAAAATTCCTGAGGGGAAGTATCCCCTAACCGGTATATAGTGTGTATGAGATGAAATATTCCACAACCTGGTGAAGTTTGTGGTTTCGCAGTGCTTACTGCGTAGTATCATATCATCCTTGAAATGACATTATCTATACCCGCCCACCGTCCTATAAGGAATGGGGTTCCTCCCCATAGCCTGTCGAGTTTTGTCGTTTCAAGTAAATTCTGGATGAAAAGAAACAAGGAGATGCCATGTATAGATATGTTTTGATTCTGATGGCCATGATAGCCATGGCAGGAACACTGTTCGCCACAGTTGTGGGTGATGAGTTTTTTGAAGGGATAAATACCACTGAAAGCGAGGTCGAAGCTCTGGGCGTGATCAAGGACTTTCTGCCCAGAATCAGTGATCTGGAAGATTACCGGATGGTGCAAAACGTCTGGCTCAAGCTCGATGCCAAGGCTT
>JAQUHL010000245.1 GCA_028683635.1 Candidatus Cloacimonadota bacterium | reverse complement strand
CTCCGGAGAATCCAAAAACGGATTTATCTATATTTTCCAAATAGATAAAGAACTTCAGCGCTATGAAACTCTGTGCAAGTCTGAAGGAATCACTTTCAGGGATTTCTTTCCCCAGTTGGTCGTTAGCATGGAAGCCCTATCCAAAAACCCCGCTTCATACATCAGGAAGAACACTGCGTTTAATGGAAATATCAATAATGTCTTTGCCCCCAATATCCTGATCATAGTTCCCGAAACCAGGTCTGACAGCACTGTGGCCAAGTATATTCTGCCCAATGCGGAGTTCGTTGCCAGTCGCATCGGGGGAAAGATTATCACCGATACCCAGGCTCTCAAATTGAAGCCAAACAAAAACCCACTGATAGTCTATGGCTGTCAAAAACAAAATCTGTGGCTTGCCAAATACCTTACTAAAATGCGGTTTCAAATCCTGCCAGATCGCATCATAGCCAAAGACACATATCTCGGAATGGATTTGAGAATCATAACAGCCGAGCCCAATCCTCTCAACCGCAAACTGGGAATGGTGGTTTATACGGCCCAAACACCTGAAGCAATGAAAGGAATAAACTCGATCTTCCACGGCCCCCAGGAATATGTGGTAAGCGACAGCTCTGGCCAGGTTTTAGGAGAAGGCTTTTATCCGGAAGAATAATCAAGGCCTGGCTTCTGCCGTGAGGACGGCGCTTTAATACAAAGGCCGGGATTTATCTCCATATCAGGGAACTGAGTTCTCTCTGCCTATCCATTGGGCTGAAAGGGATGAGTGCTCTGGATTCCCGGTCGGAGCCGGGAATGACGGAGGATTTGGTGAGTTCAACCATTGTCCCTGCTTGGCAGCGTTAATCACTTCTTAATCTACCCTTAATCAAGCGTTAATAATTAACGCTTGATTAAGGGTAGATTAAGAAGTGATTAACGCCCTCGTAGGGGAATGACCCGGGGCGTTTTGAGGCGGGTGTGTGGGGGATGAGTGCTCTGGATTTCCATTCGGAGACGGGAATGACTGATGCTTTGGCCCGGGGTAAAACCCTAGATGGGCTTGGGTTTAAAGCTCAGGAGGGCTTGCATTTCACCGAGGATTTGTCTGTCTCTGAGTAAGAGGAAGAGGACATAGAGAAGCGTGGCTGGCAGGGTGAAGAGGAGGCTTCCTCCAGGTAAAGCCAGACGGGAGCCAAGCCAGACTCCCAGGCTGAGCAGGGCAATGGGCAGGAGCCCCAAAAGGACATTGGCAAGATAGCTGAGGACCCGACCCTTTAGGAGTAGGATGGACATCAGGTAAAAAGCGAGGTTCATGATTCCCGAGCCGATGCAGAAGAGAAGCACGGCCTGGTTAAAACCGCTTTTCAAGCCGATCAGCAGCAGTAGCAGTCTCAGCCCCAGAGTGAGCACATTCCAGATCAGCTCCCAGTGCGGCTTCCGGCAGATGTAGGGCACCCCGGAGATCGGCATGTGCAGAAGGCTGGTGCCATAGAAGATGATCAGATAAAAGATCAGGGGAAGGGCTTCATCCCAGATTCCACCAAAGAGGAAGGGGATGGCCTGGTTCAGCAGCACCCCATAGATAAGCAACAGAGGGATCCCCAACCGGACTATGAACCGCGAGTAACGGGCAATGCCAGAGAGGGTGCTTTCCCGGTCGCTGAGGGCAAACACGGGGAAAAAGACCTGGCCGATCGAAGTCGTCAGCATCGAAACCGGAACTCCAATTAGCTGGGTGGCAAAGAAATAGAGCCCCATATAGCGGGGTGGAACCATCGTTCCCAAAAAGAGGATGGGCGCATTGCCGGAAAAGATATTGATGATGAAGACGGAGCTGACGTTTGAGAGAAAGATCAGATTTGCCTTCAGATTTACCAGGCTCAGGGCCAGCCATTTGCGGGAAAAAACTCTGGATAGCATTCCCCGGGGCAGAGCCGGAGTTCTGAAAAGCAGCCAGAGCAGTTCACCGATATTGCCCACAAAGAAGAGCACGATATACAGGCTCACGGAACGGTAGAAATAGATAACGATGATGGCCAGCAAGGAGTAAACCGCCACATTGAGAGTCTCGGCGAGGGCGATCTCCCTGAAGAGAAGATGCTTCTGCGCCAGCACCCGATAGCAGCGTCTGAAGGCTTCCGTGATCAAAAACACCGAAGTATAGCGAAGGATGATCCCGAGGGTGGGGCTTTGATAGGTTTTACCCAATAGCCCTGCGAAAAAAGGGGTAAGCAGAGCGAGCAGAACCGAGCCCAGGATGCTGATCTGAAAGAGGGACAAGAGATTGAGCCGGGGGTGTTTTTTATCCGTGAGATAATGATAATCGAAACCCAGGCCGGAGATGAAAGCCACAATTCCCAGGATCAGGCAGTAGGTTCTGAAGATGCCAAAATCCTCTTTGCTGAGCCAGTTTGCCACAAAGAAGAGCAAAACCAGCGAGATCAGCCTTCTGAAGATCGAGGTGAGAAGGGTCCAGCGAACGCCGTGGACGACTGTCCTGGTGATCATTGCTGTGGTATCAGAAGATCTCCACCTGCTCTTCGAGGGGGGTGATGCCGAGGTGTTTATAGGCCTTGTGGGTCACCTTGCGTCCTTGCATGGTACGCTCCAGAAATCCCTGCTGAACGAGATAGGGCTCATAGATTTCCTCGATGGTGCCGGCATCCTCACCCAGGGCTGCAGCCAGCGTTTTGACCCCGACGGGGCCTCCCCTGTAGTTTTCGATAATCGTGAGCAGCAATCGTTTATCCATTTCATCCAGACCGGCGTGATCAACCTGCAGGAGGTCGAGGGCGAGCCTGGAGATTTCGAGGGTGATGGTGCCATTTCCCTTGATCTGGGCAAAATCACGAACCCGGCGCAGAAGCCGGTTGGCAATCCTGGGAGTGCCGCGGCTGCGGCTGGCAAGCTCCAGGGCGGCATCGCCTTCGAGGGGACATTCCAGGAGCCGGGCGCTACGTTTGATGATCCTGAGGATGGATTCTTTGTCATAATAATCCAGCCGCAGGACGATGCCAAAGCGATCCCTCAGAGGCGGGGTCAGGAGGCCGGCCCGGGTGGTGGCACCGATTAAAGTGAAGGGCTCGATATCGATATTCAGGGTGCGGGCGCTGGGGCCGCTATCGAGGATGATCTCCATCTCAAAATCTTCCATGGCGGGGTATATATATTCTTCGATGATGTGGCTCAGGCGATGGATTTCATCTATGAAGAGGACTTCATGACGCTGGAGATTGGTAAGCACTCCCGCCAGGTCGGAGGGTTTTTCCAATACTGGTCCGGAAGAGACGGTGATCTTTACATCCAGTTCCCGGGCAATGATATTGGCCAGAGTGGTTTTGCCCAGGCCGGGAGGGCCATAGAGCAGGACGTGATCCAGGGGTTCTTTTCGCAGCCTGGCAGCCTGGATGGAGATATCCAGAAGCTGCTTGATCTGGTTTTGGCCGATGAAATCCGAAAGGGTCTTGGGACGGAGGGTCCGGTCGAAATCCTGATCTTCGGAATG
>JAQUHL010000244.1 GCA_028683635.1 Candidatus Cloacimonadota bacterium | reverse complement strand
CGAGGCTGAAGATGTAATAGTAGCCATGGGTAGCGGTTGCGAGACTGTGCAAGAAACCATCGAATATCTGAATAAAGAGCGCGGCATGAAACTCGGCCTGGTGAAGGTGCGCGTATATCGTCCCTTCAGCCAAGAGCATTTCCTGGCCAGCCTGCCCCAGAGCGTGAAGCGCATCGCTGTGATGGATCGCACCAAAGAGCCCGGAGCCATCGGCGATCCCTTGTACCTGGACGTAGTAGCCGCACTGCAAGAAAAGAATATCAAAATCATCGGCGGCCGCTATGGTCTTTCCAGTAAGGAATTTACCCCCACCATGGTTTTGGCAATTTACAAACACCTGAAAAAAGGTGGATTCCATGGCTTCACAGTGGGTATCGAAGACGACGTGACCCACCTCTCTTTGCCTTTGGATGAAGAGATCAATACCGTGCCCGAAGGCACCATCTCCTGCAAATTCTGGGGACTGGGCTCGGACGGCACCGTGGGCGCAAACAAAAACAGCATCAAAATCATTGGCGATCATACCGATATGCATGTGCAAGGCTATTTTCAATACGACAGCAAAAAGAGCGGCGGCATCACCCGCAGCCATCTGCGTTTTGGCAAGAAACCCATACACAGCCAATATCTGGTGAGCGAAGAAGACTTTGTGGCCTGTCACAATCAAGCCTTTATCGGCAGATATCACATGTTGTCGGGCATCAAAGAGGGCGGCGTATTCCTGCTGAATTCCAAGCTGGATCGCAAAGAAGCCTTCTTCCACCTCACCTGTGATATGCAGGAAACTATCATCAACAAGAAAATCGAGTTTTATACCATCGATGGCCTCAAGATCGCTGAGGAAGTGGGATTGGGCGGACGCATCAACACTGTGATGCAGACTGCTTTCTTCCTGATTTCCCGCGTGCTGGACCGTAAAGAAGCCATCAAATTGATCAAAGAATCCATCAAAAAGAGCTACGGCAGCAAGGGTGACGATGTAGTTCAGATGAACCTCAACGCTGTGGATAAAGTGGATGAAGCCCTGGTCCAGGTGGATGTGCCGGCCTCTGTGCCCTCGCAGTGCACTCCCCGCAAGAGATTGGTGCCAGAAGGCTCCACCGGATTCGTAAAAGACATCATCGAACCCATCATGCGTGAAGAAGGCGACAGCATCAAGGTCTCCCAGATGACTCTGGATGGCTATGTGGAAACCGGAACCGCCAAGCTGGAAAAAAGAAGCGTGGCTCCGGCTGTGCCCAGATGGATTGCCGAAAATTGCATCCAATGCAACCAGTGCTCCTTCGTGTGCCCGCATGCTGCGATTCGTCCGAAACTGATGACCGCAGAAGACCTGAAGAATGCCCCGGCCAGCTTCAATACCCTCAAAGCCATGGGCGCCGAAGGCTATCAATACAAGATCCAGATCTACATTGACGATTGTCAAGGTTGCCGCGTCTGCGTGAACGAATGTCCGAAAGCCGCTCTGGTAATGAGCCCGATCGAAGACGAACGTGACGCTGGCCAACAGGCAAACTACGAATTCTTTGAAAAACTGCCCAGCGATGTGCTGGCAAACTTCAAAGTAGCCACCGTGAAGGGCAGCCAGTTCAAACAGCCTTTGCTGGAGTTCTCAGGTGCTTGTGCCGGTTGCGGCGAAACCCCTTATATCAAGCTCTTGACCCAGCTCTATGGCGATCGCATGATCATTGCCAATGCCACGGGTTGCTCTTCGATCTGGGGCGGAACCTTCCCCACCATTCCTTATACCAAAAATCAAGATGGCAAAGGCCCCGCCTGGGCAAACAGCCTCTTTGAAGATAACGCTGAATATGGCTTTGGCATGCGCCTGGCTGTGAAATCCCATCGCAAACAGCTCAAGTTGGCTCTGGAAGCACTGCTTGAAAAAGATATCAATGCCGAACTGAAAGACGCCATCCGCTACTCTCTGGAACATTGGGAAGACGTCGATGATGCCGCCAAAGATAACGCTGCCAAGCTCAAAGATATGCTGCCTGCCGCTATCGCCAAAGCCTGTGAAGGCTGCACAAAGCTGCTGCGCCGTGTCACCGAACTCAAAGATTACCTCATCGAGAAATCGATCTGGGCGATCGGTGGAGACGGTTGGGCTTATGATATCGGCTATGGTGGGCTCGATCACGTGCTGGCCTCAAACCAGAAGATCAAGATCTTTGTGGTGGATACCGAAGTATATTCAAACACCGGTGGACAGGCTTCGAAAGCCACTCCTCTGGGCTCCATTGCCCGTTTTGCCGAATCTGGAAAAGCTACCAATAAGAAAGACCTCGGCATGATGATGATGAATTACGGCTATGTGTATGTAGCCTCTATCGCCATGGGTGCGAATAAGAACCAGGCCCTGCAAGCGATCAAGGAAGCTGAGGAATATCCCGGCCCTGCCATCGTGATAGCATACGCCCCTTGCATCAATCACGGCATTGATATGTCCATGACTATGAAACAAGAGAAAGCCGCAGTGGCAGCCGGATACTGGCTCCTGTACCGTTACAATCCGCTGAACAAGCTGGAAGGTAAGAACCCGCTGACCCTGGATAGCAAAGAACCTACGATGAGCGTTGCGGACTTTACGAAGACCGAAAACCGCTACAGCCGTCTGCACAGAATCTTCCCGGAACGGGCAGAGAGATTTGAAGAGGAAGCAGAGGTGTTCTTCAAGGAACGCTACGAGCAATATAAGAAACTCAGCGAACAATAAATAATCACTCAATTATAGAGGGTAAAGGGGATGCCGGTATTTGGCATCCCCTTATTTTATGGAGCTGGGGAAAATAATTTGGCAGCCAGCATATAACTGACTATAGTATTTATTATCATAGAGCTGATTTCAGTTCTGTTGGTGAGTGCCCATGCTCCGCCATATACTAAAGGCTTCATGGGGAAAAATAGAAAAGGAGATCATGATGTTAACTACTATTGCAGTTGTGCTCGTATTACTGTGGCTACTTGGCCTGATCACTCATTTTACGATAAACGGGTTTATTCACATTCTTTTGGTTATTGCGATTATCGTAGTTCTAATCCGCGTCATCCGCGGCAATAAGATTCTCTAACGAACACTTGGTGGATTGCAGACGGTGCAGTCCTTTCTACATAAGTCATGCTAAAGTTGACGTGGAGATAAGAGGGTTTATTCCTGCCATCTCCACGTCATCTCCACTGCGGCAAATGGGGAAGGTAGCCAGGGTGTTGGTAGGGGCTTTCGGCGAAAGCCCAAATATCCGTATATCATACCATGTCTTCGGGCGTTATGCCCAACGCCCCTACTTGTACCCAAATGCCTTCACAAGCTTTAGGGAGAAAATTTGCGCAAAAATCCTGCTTGACAAAAAAACAGCAGCTAATAATATGGTATTTCATAAATAAAGAACAAAGGTGGTGATTTGATTGCCGACAGTAGTAGCCAAAGAAAACGAATCCTTCGATTATCTTTTAAAGCGCTTTAAGAAGAAATGCGAGAAAGCCGCAATTCTTTCAGAA
>JAQUHL010000243.1 GCA_028683635.1 Candidatus Cloacimonadota bacterium | reverse complement strand
CGTGTGCTCTTCCGATCTCCTTACCACTTGGCTATGTCGCCTGAGAAAAATGGAGCGGGAAACGGGACTCGAACCCGCGACATCAACCTTGGCAAGGTTGCGCTCTACCAACTGAGCTATTCCCGCTTTGTGTGTGAGATATCAAAGATTCTGCGAGCCCTTTTTTGTCAATCAAAAAACTCGCTTTCGCTGAAGATCTCAGCTGTGAAACTATACAGTATAGCACCTTGATCTTGCCAGGCCTTAGCATGTAATCCAGCTTTTTGGCATATTTGTTTTAGAAACTTTGGCACGTCCCAATTCCATTCCACTGCCACCTGAGGAAGCAGCAGTCCACTCCCATACGGGTGTTCGAGATACAAGCCATCCCTGCCAATGACCAGATTATCAGGATTCTGCACTCTTTCCATCTCGCTTAAGATAGATATCTCGATCTCCAAATCCTTGATTTCACTTTCTTTTACCGGGGGGAATCTGGGATCCTGAAAGGCTGCCGCCTTTGCCATCTCCATTATACTGGCAGCAATGCTCTTGTAGCCTCTGATATAACCAATGCACCCTCTTAACTGCCCATGTGAATGCAAACTTACAAAGAGTCCCCGTTTTTCCTGAAAGCACGGGTCAAGTGGTTCCGAAACCTGTTCTGAGTTGAATCTTGTGGCAATGCTGTTTCTCGCCGTTTTGAGTAATGTCTGCTTTTGTTCTTTGGTCATTACACCTCCCCTACTTAGTAACGGCAACGGATAAATAGCCCACCACTTGTGAGTTATCTCCAGAAACCCTGCCACTGTGAGTATAGTCAAGAATCTCGGCCTTTGGATAGTTTAATCTCCTGGCCAGCGAGAGCAGGGCAAGCACACCTCCAATCCCACAGGCCTCACATTTTCCACTGCCTATCTCATCCCATAGCTGGTAAGGATCAAGTGTTTCAATGTTCCTGATTACGTGTGAATCAAGAGCTTCTGCCTTGGCAGCTGTGCGATAGTGGGATAGATCAGTCGAGACAACGAACATAATCCTGCGTTGTGATTTTATCACCAGATCGGCCAGGATAAGAGCCAACCTTTCAGCTACTTCCAAGGTTTGGTTTCCCATCATTATGGCAGAAACCGTCATGCCTTCCCAGCAGTGTTTTATGAATGGCAGTTGGATCTCCATCGAGTGCTCATTTTGATGATACCAGGGATTGATCGGGCTGTTTTCTCGAATCATAAGCAGATCATTGATCTCCTCATTACGTCCCAAATTCCCCAGAGGGCTTTCGTAATCCGTGTATGGTGATATGGAAAAATCAAAACCTGCACTTTGATGGGATGGATGGATAATGATGATGGAATCAAACTTCTGGTCTTTTATCCTTTTGAATCCTTTTGCAGCACAAGATCCGGAATACATATATCCTGCATGAGGCACAATTATCCCCAAAACCCTTGCCGTTGATGATGTATCCGGTATTGCCTCAAACCAGTCACTCATTTGATTCTTCAGAACTTCCTGATTCCTGCTGTAAAATGAACCCGCATATTTAGCAATTCTGAGCATTTTCTTCTCCTACTCGTCGTCTTTGGGTTGAGGAATAAGCAACAAAAAATCCCCTTGTTTCCTATCTTGTTTAGTCCATTTATAGCCCTTTATATCATTCAGGTAGAGCGGAGTGATCACACCTATTTTGAGTTTAGGAACCCTGTTTAATACTCTCTGAACAGTACCCAGGCGGTATTTTGAATGAAAATCTCCATTGAAATGGATCATTTTGTACTTGGGATGGAGCTTTAAGCGGTTGTTGATGCTTTTTGCCATGGTGCCGTCTTTCAGGCATTGGGCTTAATACTTCCCTTCGAAAATTTCTATCTCGGAGGCCTTACCCGTACCCTTTAGAACTCCCATAGTCTCCATAAACAGCTCTTTATATTGATCATCCGGAGCAGTGATTTCTTTTGCAACAAAACTTATCTCCCTTTCCGTCAGGCCATCCCGGAAGTTTTTGCCATTGCGCACCGCCTTACCTGCAAGGTATCTGGGTACATTGGCAGCGATGGCGTTGAGCTGTTTGTTTTTGGCAAAGTCAATGAGAGGTTTGTAATCCGCTTCATAGTTACTCCAGGGGCGGGAGTTTAACAAGAAATCACTTTCCGTCATCTCATCCCCAAGGTACAAGTCCAAATAGCTTTGCACATCCCGCTCAAACATCTCGAAGGAGACAATTGTCCGGGGGTTCTTGCTGTGAAACTCACGGAGGAAGTCCCTTTGCAGTTGATGGATAGCCTGTTCACCATGGAACTCACCAAAAAAGACAAGCTGTTTTTTGCTGAGTTCGTTAACCATCTTTTGCAGGGTTACTTCTTTACCACTATGTGCATTGATGATCCGGAATTCCTGGGCACCGATACTAAAATTCATACAGCACAACATCATGATAACGACGATGAATCTAATCATTTGTTCTCCATTTTGGGGCTTGATCTTGAGATTCTATCTTACTATACGAATTCCACATATTTCTGTGCAGCAAATGCAGCAAGCGAATTTTTCAACGCATCATGTTCCAGCATCGGGACATCAAAGCCAAGAAACACACGGTCTTCATAGTTTTGGGTAAGGAGTTTGGCCCGATGCTGCAGGCAGACACTCTTAACTTGATCAACCACCTGATAAGTACAGATCATAGACAAGGGCAAATACTCCTCGTATGGATAAAGCTCAGCCTGTTCAATGCTTAAGGACACTGTGCAGCGGTAAGCATCGATCAGACCTTTAACGCCGAGTTTTATTCCTCCAAAGTAGCGTGTTACGACTGCCAGCACATTTGTCATATTCTTGCTGAGCAGCGCATTCAGCATTGGTTTTCCGGCAGTTCCGCTGGGTTCTCCCGCATCTGAGTAATACACAGTATCCTGCTTTTCTCCAAGCAGATAGGCATAACAATTGTGAGTGGCATCTGCATAGATCTGCTGATGATTGGTCAATAGCTCTCTGATATCTTCCATACAACTTACCGGATACAGGACACAGATGAATCTTGATCTCTGGATTTTGTGCTCGTAACTCACTTTTTCTTTAATCGAATACTTCATTTTGCCTTCGGGATATCACTCCATCGGGTGGTATATTTTGGCGAAAGCCGGGCCCGGCGCATCTCCCAATTCTTCTTAACTCCGGAACTGGCATAAAAAACAGTGTCCCGTCCGTTGAGTTTATTGATTCTATCCACAATCTGCATCAGGTTCTTCCGTTGATCATCCAGATAATTTGTCTCCAAAAAGGACAATGGGACGTCCTCTTCTTTGATGATATCCGAGAAGATTACACCTGCCTTTTTATACTCAAAACCGGGAAGATATGCTTCCTGCAAGGCTTGTAGACCCGCTCTGATCAGATCGGGAGTATAGGCTGTGGGTGGATGAAGAGTGGTGGTGATGGCATTGTTATATTGAGGACCTTCTTTGAAACGGTTGGTATTCAGAAAGATGGACATGTGTCCTGCCACAGTATGCTGAGAGCGAAGCT
>JAQUHL010000012.1 GCA_028683635.1 Candidatus Cloacimonadota bacterium | reverse complement strand
ATCATGGACGAAGCAACAGCTTCCATTGATCCCCAGACAGAGTCCAAAATCCAGCGGACACTGCAACGGGTATTAAAACAGAAAACTGCACTAATTGTAGCCCACAGGCTTACCTCTGTTTTGGATGCAGATGAGATTCTCTTATTCAAGGATGGAGAAATCAAGGCTCGCGGCAACCATCTGTTACTGATGAAGAACTCTGAAGAATACCGAAAACTGGTGGAACTGCAATTGCTCAAAACCGGAGAAGATCATGAATAAGCATCTTAAATGGGTTGTGAACCAATGGATAGCTCAAAAGTGGTTCGTGCTGATCATGGTTTTTTTCACGATAATCAGTTCAGCAGTTGCTTTGGCCTATCCCTTCGTCTTTAAAAAGCTGATAGATCTGATGAGTGACATTCTCTCCAATCCTGCCAAGTATCCTGCACCAATGCAAGAGGTGAAGAAGATCATTTTGGTCTTTTTGGCAATTGGTCTGGCAGAAATTGTCACTGGATTCTATCCCTCCTTTCGGGCAATGCTGAATCTGCGCTTCGAGCACAGCCTGAGGATGTTCTATTTCAAGTTTCTCACCCGCAAGGACTACCGGTTTTTCCAGATCTTTCGCACCGGCGATATTGTTACAAGGCTCACAGACGATATCAGCGACTACCCCAAGATTAGTTGGTTCCTGTGCTCCGGGATTTTCCGTGCCTTCGATTCTTTTTGCATCATATCCTTCAGTCTGATAGTGATGTTTTCTCTGAACTGGCGGCTAACTCTGCTTTCCATTGCCTCCCTGCCAGGGATGATGTTGATCTTCTATCTTACCTCAGATAAAGTCTATAAGAATTTCGAAGCAAATCAAAAGGCTATCAGTGAGATCAACAACCAGTTAGAACTGAGCTTCTCCGGAATCCGAATCGTCAAAGCCTTTGTCAGCGAGCACAAATACAACCGCTTTTTTGATACTGCCTTAGCCAAAAGGTTCAAAACCGAAATGAACATGATCAAGCTCAATACTATATTGCATATGATCTGGAACTACATAGACTACATTGCCCAGATCGGAGTTATTATGTTCGGTGGTTACATGGCGGTGAAAGGGCAGATCTCGATCGGAACTTTTTTCTTGTTTTACACCTATCTCAGTATGATGATTTATCCCCTTCTGGATCTGCCACAGCTCTTTCTTTCCGGCAAACAGGCTTTTGTGAATATCGACCGCTTAAATGAAATCAAGGAATTTCCCACCCAGATCCGTGAAGATCGCCAACGCATACCTCTGGAAGAATTCTGTGAGCTTAGTTTTGACAATGTTAGCTTTACTTACCATGGTAAAGCTGAGCCTGTTATTCGGAACTGCAGTTTCAACCTCAAAAGAGGAGAGAAGCTTTTGATTCTAGGCTCAACTGGATGTGGGAAGACCACGATCGCAAACCTGATTTCGGGCTTGCTGCTCCCCTGTGAAGGGCAGATTCTGATGAATGGAATCCCCATGGATAACCTGGATCTAAATACCTGGAGGGAAATCATTGGATTTGTACCCCAAGATCCAGTCCTCTTCAGTGGCACAATCAAAGAAAATGTGCATTTTGCCACCGAGGATAAAACTCACCAGGACTACCAGAAGGCCATCCGCATTTCCCAACTCGATAGTGAGATCGATTCCTTTCCTGATAAAGATGAGACCATTGTTGGACAGAGAGGCCTCGGGGTTTCAGGTGGACAAAAACAACGGATCACAATTGCCCGTGCCCTGATAAAGCAACCGCAACTCTTAATCCTCGATGACATCACTGCCAGTCTCGATGCCGAGAACGAGGAAAAACTTTGGCAAGAACTGAACCGGGCTTATCCAAATCTGGCCGCTGTGATGATCTCGCATCGCTTATCCACACTCCGATATACAGACAGTATTCTATACATAGACAAACAGGGTCATTGCCACAAAGGAACTCATGAAGAACTGGTTTTTGCCAACGAGGAATATCACGACTTCCTGCACGAGCACCTGAAGAAAGATTAAAGATCAGGAGTGGCAAATTCCGATTGCCATTAAAGCCAAGGACTTTTTGAAAGTTCAGCACCGTCACTATCGAATGTATTTCGGCAGCGAAAGTGCTCAGCTACCTATTTCATCAGCATCAGCTTATGGGTCTGCTGCCTTCCCCGGTGGCGGATTCTGGCAAAATAGATACCAGATGAGAGAGGCTTCCCACTATCATCTATTCCATTAAAGTGCAGTTGATGCGTACCCGAGGACAGATATCTGCTTTCCAGAGTTCTCACCCTTTGTCCCTTGAGATTATAGATAAATACCTCAGTTGTTCCGGGTTCCGGAAGGGTGAAGGCGATGGTGGTGCTGGGATTGAAGGGATTGGGATAGCTGCTGATCATAAGCTTCTGAGGTGTGGGAGATGAGGAATCCTGAGCTACAGGAAGATAGCCTGCTTCGTTATAGACGGCCGCTCCATCCCAGTAAAAGCCCATCCATTTGTTACCCCGGCTATCAACTGCGATACACTGTGTATCCCCACCTATCTGTAGGCCATTTGCCGGTGGCAGAAGTTCCCAGGAAAACCTGTCATAGTGTAATATCCCTTCGCCGCAAGCCACCCAGAGATCGTCGTTGCCGTCAAAGCACAGATCCATGGCGAAGTTTGAATAGAAGCCCATATCCTGATGATCAATCACCTGCCAGGAATTGCCATTAAGCCTCAGGAGAGTGCAATAGTCATAGACGGGATAAGAGATTGCCCAAACCTCCCCAAGTTCGTTGACTGCCACTCCCTGGATGTAATTACTGGGCAGGTCCGAGTTTGAAGTATTGAATATAGTTATCCCCTGGCTGGTAAGCCTGCCTATTCCTCCGCCCCAAAGGCTGAACCAGACTTCGCCCATCTTGCTGCTGAAGTCTGTCACTGCATAGGAGGGGACAGGTGAATTCTCGTAATTGAAAGTTTGCCAATTTCCCAGGGCATAGACCATGAAGCCACCATTGTAGCCTATGAAGATACTTCCATCCTGATAGGTGTGCAAGGCTGTAATCTGATTTCCCTGCAGGGGAGAATTCTGTTCGGTATAATGGGTAAAGCTTTCGCCATCAAAATGGATCAAGCCATCCTCAGTTCCTACCCAGAGCTTATCTTCTGTATCCACCGTCAGGGCATTTACTTTTGTGTTTGGGAAATCCGAGTTCAGATGATTGTAACTTTGCCAGCTATGTTTATCAAAATATGATATTCCTCCTCCATATACCCCTGCTCCAAACCAGATTCCGTCCTGGGAATCCACTGCCACGGCACAGATGCGGATGGAAGGGAGCTTGTTGTTCTCAGTATCATATAGCTGCCAGTTTTCCCCATCGAAGGATTGAATCCCAGCGCCATGCAGCCCCAGCCAATACATCCCAGGTGCTGTTTCGCAGATGTCCTTTACGTTAACTACCGCCAAACCAGAATTATCCGGGGTATAGGACACCAACTCCGTATCAAAGCTCGCCAGGCCATGCCAGGTACCTATCCACAGCCGGTTGGAGCTATCGACCTTGATTTTGTTGATGTTATAGGAAGGCAGGCCCAGATTGGCGGGTGTGTAGTGCGTCCACATCATGCCGGAGTATCTGGCCATCCCGTTCATATAGGTTCCCACCCAGATCCTATCCTGCTGATCAACTGCAACAGTAGTGACGTGGTTACTCGGGATATTGGAGTTCGATTCTGTGTAGTATGTGATAGTCTGCCCCGAGATCCTCACCAAGCCTTGATTTGAACCCACCCAGGTTTGGTTCTGGGAATCAAAAGCGATGCTATTGACAAAGGAAACAGGGAGTTCCCCGGTTATTGTGCTGTGCCATTCCCTGCCCTGGCAGACGAGGATGGTCTGGTCACTTGCATTCATCGCTGCAATGGCAATTCCTCCTCCCGGCTCAAGTGTCAGAGCCGTGATGTTATTATACCCGGAGAAACTTCCCCCCACATAATACCTCTGCCAGGTATCACCATCAAAGGAGAAGAGCCCTGCCTGAGAGCCCACCCATTTGATTCCGTTGTTGTCGATGACCAAGGCATTGATTCCATCTCTGGTCATGGGGGTATTGATTTTTGTGTAATAAACTTTCTCACCTGAATTGGTATTGAACCTGATTAGTCCGCACCAGGTCCCCAGCCACAGATATTCACCTTCCTGGGCTATGCAATTGATGATGTCACCCCCGCTTCTAAACAACCTCCACTGGTCGTTTTCCGCCTCGATAGCGCTCAGGCTTGCGATCATGAGCACTAATATCAGGAATCGTCTCAGCATATTATCTACTCCTTTGATATGGATGGTAAAGATAAGAAGCTAAGCAGCAGAACTACTGCTATTAATTCATGAAAAACCAGCGGAGGGTAGCGTGCATGGATTGGGGAATGGGATAAACGCCATAGATTGCGCCATCGCCAAGATTTCGAAAACTGAAGGTCAGCTCAAAGAGGTTAGTGATCCTGAATCCCAGCCACATATCCACAATTGCGGAATTGGTGATTACGTAGTTCAGTGTACTTTTGGAGAGATAGCTGGAGTGTCCCGTAAGTGCCATGCCGCCGAAGAGGGCATTGTTATGCTCAAGTCTGCGGGTTGCTACCAGAAACGTATTGTAGCGGTATTGCGGGATCTCCCGCAGGTCCTCATCCCAAGCCTGCCATCCCAGGCTTTGCCTGGCATCAAACTCAATGCCCCCCAGTGTCTTTTTTGCTTCAATGCAGATATCAGTGAAGGGGATCTTGCTTTCATATTCAATGTTGAGTACCTGGCCAGAACTTGCCATCCGGTAGGGGAGAGCATTATAGACTTGTTTGATACCTCCGGCGATAATGAACCTAAGGGGTTTAAGAGCTTTGACCCGGGTATAGACTGCTGCTGTATAAGGAGTCCATGTGCTGATTGTATATAAGGTATCGAGTGGATTGAAGATACTTTTGGTAGCATTAAATTCACGCTTGCCGCTTGTGTTGGCAAGTCCATAAGCTCCGAGATCCAGAGTCTGGAATTGATGCTCCAGACTCAGGCTTGTTCTGGTATCCTTGAAGTCATATATATCTGTCCCCAGCTCCAGTCTTGTGTTAAAAAGTGCAGCTCTTGACTCAAGGGACAAGCGGTCTTGAAAATCCACTTCAGTAGAGCTTTGGGGAAGCTCATAATTCATCTGCTTCCAGAGCTTTTCATATCCAGCCTCAAGATCCAGGGAAAAGTTCCCGGGACTACCAAGAACCAGAGATTTTGAGATCATAAGATGCTGGATATCCTGCTGGGGATTGATCTTGAAGCGCGGGGAAGTGGCCTTTTCGTGCTCGTTGCGGAAGGCAATTGAGAGCCAGGGATTGTCCAGATGCAGGCTCAAAGCATCCCGGCGGTGGTCGATGCGATAGAGGGAAGTCTCCCAAAAGATGGGATCGAGCTGCGTCATTGCCACATTCTGTTCATAGATCTCAAATTCTGTGTTAAGAGCCAAAAGCCGGTAGGGAATGCGTAGCTTCAGGCGCATGGATGTCTGGTCTGCAATTGCTTCCGACCAATAGCCATTTTGTACCAGAAAGTCGAATGAGGCAAAGAGGTCTTCTGTATCTAAAATATGATTTTTGGCTATCGAACCTCTGGCAAAGCTATACTCGTAGTCTCCCAAACCTACCTGAATATCGGTAATTGGAGCAGCCTGACCATAAACCGGACTCCCAAAATCGAGCTTGGTATTTTGGGGTTCTGCCCTTTTGAAGGTATGCAGATATTGCAGATACAGTGCCTGGTTAAAGATAAAGGGACTATATGCAAAGCCGGAATCATAGAGCTGAAGGCGATCGCTGGTAAGCCCCACACTGTTATAATTGTGCCTGTAAAGATCGAGCTGGCCAAGCATGGGGGAGGAGAAGGGATCTCTGATCCTGGGTCTGAAAAGATTGTATTCCACCATCTCCTCTGAGATCCAGCCTGCCAGAATATCACGGTTCATGGGGAAGACTTTATAGTCTTCAGGCAATTGTTCAGTTTGCTCGAGCTTGAGCAGTAGGTACATCTCGCTCTGGATAGCCGTGCCATCCTTGAACATCGGAGAAAAAAGCATCTGGGGAAGGCTTTCACGGATTAGTTCCTCCAGTTCGATCTTCTGATCCTGAATTCGTGACAGGGTGGCGGAGCTATCCGGATATACCACCAGTTTGACCAGAACTTCCATTTTTTCGTATTGGAAATCCCAGTTTCGGGGCAATTTTACAGGCACTTGCCGAATTACCCTCGGCGGTGTACTTAATGGTTCAGTCTGGGCAAAAAGCCCGGACAGGCACAAAGTCAGAATCAAAGCCAGCCAGATTCTATATACCATTGGTAGGTTTCCTGAATATTCTTTTTTAGATTGGGTTGTGGATCAAAAGCCAATCTAGCTTTTGCCTTTTCGATGCTACAGAGCCAGGAACCGGCAGTGATCTCCCGGATTTTCTGAGAATTTATAGTTTGAGCTTCTCTCTTGAGCTTGCCAATAAAGTCGTTGATATGGCCAACTCCTCTGAGCAATATGTCCGGAACAAGCAAAGCAAATCCTCTTTTACCCATTGTTTCCAATATCGTCTGACAAAGAAGCTCTTGCGTGTAGGTCTCTCCATCGGAGGCAAAGAAGATCTGCCTCTGAGCCCTCTTATTACACAGGGTGAGCTCAATAAGCCTGCAAAGCTCCTGTACGTGGATTAAGCTGAGATAATTATCTTTTGATGATGTTTGCAGGTTGATGCCCCAGCTTAGCATCTTAAACAGAGAGAGGAATTCCCGGTCTCCGGCACCATAGACAGAGGCGGGCCGGATAACTGTCCAGGGAACTCGGCACTGGGCAATCAGGGTCTTTTCTGCCAGAAGTTTACTTTTCCCATACCAGGATACTGGGTGCGGGGGGTCGGCTTCGCTCACCGGGATGGAGTTATGCACAGGTCTTGAAGCAGCCTGACTGCTGATAAGAATAAACTGAGATAGCCTGGAACACTGGTTGGCTGCCAGGATTAAGCGCCGGCTTAGCAGAACATTGCTGTTGTATAGTTCATTGAAGGTGAGGGCTTTTACCATCCCGGCATTGTGGATGAGGATATCGAAGCCTTCCAGGGCAGAACAAAGTGCATTCTGATCCTCATAATTGATTGTTTTGTAGCACAGTGCGCCACCAATTTGTGATGGATGACAAGCTCTGCGGATGAATCCGCAGGCTTCGTAACCCCGGGCAGTCAAATTTTTAAGCAGTGCTTGCCCCAAAAATCCATTGGCGCCGGTAATGGCAATCTTCATCTTCATCCCGATATCATAGGAAAAAAGCCCCGCAGGGCAATTTCAAACGTGGTGGGCGCTAAGGGACTCGAACCCCCGACACCTTGCGTGTAAGGCAAGCGCTCTCCCAGCTGAGCTAAGCGCCCACGATCTAAACAGTTGATTACTGGTCGGGGTGAGAGGATTCGAACCTCCGACTCCTGGTTCCCAAAACCAGTGCGCTAACCGGGCTGCGCTACACCCCGCAGTCCACGCATACATTTTGCAGGCCTTGTATTTGTCAAGACTTTTCTGCCCAGAGAGGGCTTCTGAAAGGGCTGCTTCACTTACATAGTCTCACCCAAATATGCAAATGAGGATCACCGTCCAGATTTACCTAAAGAATAAGACTATTGAATAATGGGTTTTAGGGCGAAGCCCTACTCCTTTTATGGTGGTGGGCGGGAATAGATTTACAAAAATTAGCCTCACAATCAGCATATTTGGACGTCTGTATTTCAATAAATCGGGATGTGCAACGGTCTTTACCAATCTATAGCTCTCGATCCTGAAGTCTTTGTCATTCTTCTCGATTTCAATTGTGACCCATACTTCTGCTTAACCTACTTTTGTGGGTGAAGCATGTGATGGAAATGTGTGGAAGTGTGTGGAATAATCTGGTTGTATGTATCCAAGGTGTGAGCTTAGCGTGAGCTCAGTGTGAGCATAGCGTGAACAATGCGTGGATTTCCACGCATTGTTCACGCTATGCTCACGCTAAGATCACACGAAGCTACAGACGTTGGTTTGAAGAGAACACCTAAAAGTACGCATAAGATCAAGGAGTTTTGCTAAGTTTGGTATTCCTCTGGCTCGGGACATATATATATTCTATTGGTCAATTGGGAATGTTTTTTGCATGTTGCACGGGTCTAACGAATCCGAGGAGAAAATGTATGAAATACACATTGTGCCTGATCCTTATGGTGGTGATTGCCACTCTAACGGCCACTCCCCAGGAAATGGTAACAACCAGTTCCAGGCAAGTACATGTAAAGATCGAAGCCCTGCGTACGGCTCCGATATCGATAACAGCAGATGATTACGAGGAATATGGCACCACGACGGCCATTTCCCGCACCTATGCTATGCCCTATCAGGATGCTGAACTGAGGATTGTGAGCCAAATCTGGAATGTATATGACCAGAATGGCAATTTTCTTTACCAGCATAACCAGCGGGCAGATGAAACCCTGGGAGTGGTAAACAGTTTTAACTTCCGGGAGATGATGGGGCACACGATCCTGATCGAGACCCAAAGACAGATAAATGGCCAGATCCATACCCTGGCAGATGTTGAATATACTGTGGACTACAGCCATCCCCTCCCCATTCCCAATACTGTTTCTGAGGCATTCATTGGTGCTTATCAGCGCTTGGCTTCAAACTACGAGACCTCATATCTGAGGGATATTCCTATAGCCAAACCTTCGATGCTGATCATCAGCCACAGCAGTCTGGATTCCTACCTCACTGAATTTCTTAAATGGAAAAGGATGAAAGGTTTTGATATATATGTGGTGAATAAATCTGATATCGGCAATTCCGTGTCAGAGATCAAAAGTTTCATATCCGATCACTACGAGCAGTATAAATGCGATTACCTCCTGCTTTTGGGTGATGTAAGCGGCAATTTTGCCATCCCTACAAATTTCTTCCCCTCACCCGATAACTCTGAAAACGATGCAGATGACAACCATTATACCATGCTGGTAGGCACCGACTATTTTCCTGAAATACTGGTGGGAAGGTTCTCCTTTGGAGATATCAGCGAATTCGTCACCATGACGAATAAGACAATCTCCTATGAAAAAGCACCCTTCATGCAGGATACCGCCTGGATGCGCAAGGCCCTCTTTGCCGCTGGAAACTATGCAGAGGGAACCCTGCGTCCTATCACCCCTGTGCAGATGTCACGTTCGACCCGCGAGATCTTTCTGGATTATGGTTACACACAGGTTGATACGGTCTTTTATCCGCCTACCTATCCCGGAACCACACTGATCCAGTCTTCCATCACTCAAGGTGTTCAGATCGTGAGTTATCGAGGCTGGGGAGATGCCAATGGTTGGCACTATCCATATTTTCATATACCTGAATTGAATAATACTTTCAATGGTCCCAGGATGCCGATTGTATATTCAATAGTATGTAACACAGGCGATTTTGCCAATACCGTTAATCCCAACTTTGGAGAAAAGTGGATGCGGATGGGGACAATGGCTCAGCCAGGAGGCTGCGTAGCCTTCGTGGGACCTTCAGACCTTCATACCAAGACCAGATATAACAATTCGATCTCCACAGGCATGTATCGCAGCTTCATAGATTTTGGCGAGCGTATTTTCAGCACCACAGTTTTGGAAGGCAAGATCGAGATGTACAAAAACTTCCCGAATGAACTGGCTTCCAACCAACATGTAGCCTTCTATTTTCACGTGTATAATTCTCTTTGCGATCCGTCCCTGAATATGTGGGTGCTGGTTCCCAATACCATTGTCCCCGCAACCGTCACAAACGAGGCTACATTTGCACAATCTGATTCGCATATCCGGATTGCCAACAACGATATCAATGGAGCGATAGTTACGGGAACTAAGGACTTCGAAAACTTCACCTATGCTGTGGTTCAGGATGGTGTGGCCATCCTGCCTGTCAATCCTGAGCAGCAAGGCGAATTGACGATTACAGTTTCCAGGAAAAACTATGTTCCGCTCGTTAAAACCCTGACTCCCTCCACTCCTGCAGGATTGGGCATAGTGGGTAATTCCCTGGATGGAGTCTTGCTTCAACCCAATTCCGATATGGAGGTCAATCTCACTGTAAAAAATTATGGTGAAACCGCCATTAGCAATCTGGATCTTGTTCTGCGCGTGGATAATGAATACATTGCCATCAGTAATGCCAACCAGAACATTGCTTCCCTTGCTCCGGGAGGAACTCAGGAACTAACCTTCCCGCTATCCATTGGTTCTGGTGTTTTGCCCCGGCACATCATTACTTTCACCCTGGCACAGCTTCCGGATGGGCCACAAAGCCTTTTCCAGGTGTATGGTGGAGGAGCTGAATTTGCCGTCCTTTCCACAAGCGGTACTCTGGCCTTGGGCGAAAATTCACCGGTGTCCTTCGTTATCCGTAATATCGGTTCTCAGGACATGATGAATGCCCAGCTCACGATTCACTCTCTAAACTCTGCAGCAGAGGTTACCAACTCCCAGGTAGATATCGGTGCCTTCCCAATGGGTGCCGATAAGACCATCAACAGCAGCATCCAGATTGCTCAAGATACCTACAATGGTAGAAATATTCCCCTCAAATTTACCGTTTCAGACGACGATAATTATAGTATAGATTGCTATTTTGCAGTTACGGCGGGAACTCCGGGTACCACGGATCCCACTGGACCCTGTACCTATGGTTATTTTGCCTATGACAATTTCGACGCAACCTATGAGCAAAGCCCCACCTATGAGTGGATAGAAATCGATCCTCTCCTGGGTGGAGAAGCAGAGGTTTTCCTTAATATGGATGATGGTTCCCGCACTATCGATCTGCCTTTCACTTTCCGCTTTTATGGCCAGGATTACAATCAGATCACGATCTGCTCAAATGGCTGGATGTCCTTTGGACAAACTTGGATGGCGGATTTTTATAACCACTATATCCCTGCTGCCCTCGGTCCCAAAGCCATGGTTGCTGGATATTGGGATGACCTCAAGGGAAGGAAGACTGGCGTCGATAACCAGGGGAACGGAATCTTCAACGATATCAGAATGCTCTATTGGCATGACAGCGCGAACAATCGATATATTGTTCAATGGAACGAAGCATACAATCAATACACCATCGAAATGATGCAAGATGCTTCTCTGGAAAAATTCCAAATCATTCTTTATCCTCATGAGGACAGGGATGGAGATATCGTTATCCAATACCACACGGTCGATAATCCTGGTGTAACAACCAATTATTGTACTGTGGGTATTGAAGATCACACCCAAACTGATGGCCTCACTTATACCCATGCCAATTTCTATCCTGCAACGGCAACCCCGCTTCAGGCAGGCCTGGCCGTGAAATATACCACAACAGCTCCCGATAGCTATGTGTCCTCTTCCGATGTTGTGCAGACGGTACCATTCCAACTGCATCAGAATTATCCCAATCCTTTCAACCCCAGCACGAGCATTGCCTTCGATCTCAAACATAGTGGCAGAACCTCCCTCAAGCTATACAACCTCAAGGGACAATTGGTTCGCACCCTGCTCGATGCAAATGCCAGTGCCGGTACCCATAGGATTGTTTGGGATGGTAAGGATGATAAGGGGATGAACGCGAGCTCCGGAATCTATTTCTACAGGCTCACGTCCAATGGAAAATCTGAATCCCGTAAGATGCTATTGATGAAATAGCATCGTAAAACTATAGGGTGTCTTAAAGCTATTTAATATAAGGGCTTTATCAGGCAGCTACAAAAATGGGCACGATCGAAAGATCGTGCCCTTATTTGATTCCGATTACTCAATACGGAAGACCATTGAATAATGGGTTGTAGGGCGAAGCTCTACTCCTTTTAGGGTGATGGGCGGGAATAGATTTACAAAAACAAGCCTCACAACCAGCATATTTGGAAGTCTGTATTTCGATAAATCGGGATGTGCAACGGTCTTTGATGTTCTATGTAACAAAATAAACCACAAAACTCTTGACAAAAAATACAGGCATGATTTCCCTTCGCTAAGGTTACTGTGGTGATTGGGATATGTTTAGTTTCCAGATGGTGGAACCCAGTTCTTCAATATCAAGGAGGTTTTAATGAAGCGTGTTTTTCTGCTTCTCATGCTGCTTTTTACAGTTATGAATGTTTTCGCACAGAGCACTGAGCCGGGTAAAGGAACCAGTTCCCGTATTATCGATCTCCAAGCTAT
Source organism: Candidatus Cloacimonadota bacterium (assembly GCA_028683635.1). Lineage (GTDB taxonomy): Bacteria > Cloacimonadota > Cloacimonadia > Cloacimonadales > Cloacimonadaceae > JAQUHL01. The sequence goes on along the minus strand of JAQUHL010000012.1, from coordinate 2,574 downwards.
TGACCTCACAGGAATTTTCATCCCCATGGAAGGATTACCCCAGGAATATAACGTGAGCATAATAAACAATGGGGTGGCGGTTACTGGCGAATATGTGATCAAGCTTTTTGTTCACAATCAGGAAGTAGCCAGTTCAGCAGGGATAGCCCTGGAAACTCAGGAGCAAGCTGTGATCCCTCTTACCTGGGTACCTGAAGCCTATGGGCAATTTTCCATATTCGCCCAAGTGCTGCATCCTGCAGACGTGAACCTTCCCAATAACAGTACTCCGACCTATACAGTATCAGTTCAACCCAGCCCTGGAGAAGTAAATTTCCAGGTGGGGGATGGGGATCAGATTGCCCAGATACCATATATGGTAGGTTCCCGAACTTCGCTGTTTGAAACGATCTATTACCCCCAGGATTTGCCGTTTGCCGGTTTGATATCTGGCCTCAGCTTTTCTTATGATTTCCAGACTCAGATGCTGAATGTGCCTCTTAAGGTATGGCTTACCAACACCGAAGAAGTTAACCTGGTGCGGGATTGGATACCAGCAGATGAGATGACCCTGTGTTTTGATGGCAGCGTAAGTTTTGATGCCTATTCGGGGCATGTTAATATCCTGCTCGATAATCCTTTTTTCTATGGTGGGGGAAATCTGGTGTTACTGGTGTTTCATGCCTATCAGGCCTTTCAACCGGGAACTTCAAACAATGCTTTCCGGGCTCAAACCCAGCTTCAATTACGTAGCCGGAAAATCGGCAATAATGATGAGCTTGATCCATTCAATCCCCCTCTCACGGGATCCAATCTGAGTGGTCAGTTCCCTCAGACTTTTTTCCACGTAAACTCCATGTCCAATGAAGCTCAGGTAAATCTCTATCCTGGCATACCAAACTGGGGAGATGTCCCGGTCATGCAATATAAGGACATGCATTTGAGGCTAAGTAATATCGGCAGAACCGATCTTTGTATCAGTTCCACAACTCTCGGTGGAGCGAATTACTTTCTGCTTATGTGGAATGGTGATCCACTCCCTGTGCTTGAACCATTTGCTGTGGAGGATTTTATCATCCGTTATCGACCTAGAGGGGCAGGAACTCATGTCGCTACCCTGCAGATTCTGGTAGGCGAGAACCTCGTTGAGCACAACTACATGATACAGGGAACAGGGATCGATACCAGAATCCAGGAACTGCCCTACAGCGAGGATGTTGAGACAGTGCAATGTCCTGATCTGCCTTATGGATGGCAGGCCAATAATACGGCCACGGAATCATCCTTTGGGGTATCTACCATCGATACCCAATCCCACAGTCCGTCCCAATGTATCCAGATCAGTACCAAATTCCCTACGAACAATTTTATCTATTTGCTTGCCCCGCCTTTGAGACACTTCCTGTCGATTGCCCAAACCCGTTTGCATTTCTGGATTAACATGCCGTTAACTCAACAAGTATCAGTGGTCGTGGGAGCAATGGATCATCCCGAAGAGACAGCAGGATTTGAGCAAATATACATCGTTCCCAATCAGCTGGGTTGGAACTACTTTTCCATCCCTTTGGGTTCTTACCAGGGGGAATTCAAATATATCGCTTTCAGGATCGCAACGCAAAACCTGAACCTGAACTTCCTGTTCGATGATATTGAAATAATAGAAAATCCTGCATGTGACCTGGCAGTCAACAGTATCTCAGGTTATCATCTGGCAGAGGAAAACATCCAGGCGCAGCATGAAGTCGAGCTCACAAATCTTGGATCACAATCTCAAACCAACTACCTGGTTCAGGTGATCAGTGATGCAGTTGTGCTGGGAGAAGTTTCGGGAACTCCGGTTGAGCCGGGAGAAACAATTACATATTCAGTTCCCTGGACACCTGCTCAGACTGGTTTGCTTCAGCTTCAGGGCAGGGTTGTTTCTGCTCTTGATCCTGAAACTTTTAACAATGACAGTGCTAATGAGCAAGTCTACGTTCTGCCTTCGGATTTAGAATACGAAACCGCTGGCAATGGTGATGAACTGGCACGCTATCCCATTGATGTATATTGGAGATCAAGTCTGTCCGAATCGATATATTTAGACGCAGAACTTCCTTTCACAGGATGGATAGATTCCCTGACCTTCTATAGTGACTGGATAAATTCCGTTCCCATCGAGATGCAGGTGCTGATGGGAGGGACATATCTGAACCATCTGGAAGATTCCTGGGTAGCTCTAAGTCCCGCTGATGAGTTATATTATGGCACGCATAATTTTGAAAGTGATCTCCAGCCGGTTACCATTGCCTTCGATGCTCCCTTTGCCTATGGAGGAGGAAATCTGATCCTGATGACCAACCGGATCAGAGATCTCAGTCTATGGATCGCCAATGAAAAGTTTTACGCACAAAATGGTAACATTAACCGAACCAGAAAAGCATGCAGTGATGTCTATGTTTTCGATCCTGAAATTCCTCCGCAACCCACTGTGGAGCAGCTAAGCGCTTGCTTCCCCCAGGTAACCTTTCACTACCGGAGCGGAGACTTCGCCTCAGGAAGCTTTTGTGGTAGGGTACTCAGTGAATCCTCTCAGGCTTTACATGGTGCACAAAT
>JAQUHL010000242.1 GCA_028683635.1 Candidatus Cloacimonadota bacterium | reverse complement strand
GAGCCTTCAGGATGCCATGCACATTGTGCACAAAAGGGGAGAATTTATGATAAAGGCAAATTCGGGAGTTCCCTTTGCCATGGCTGCCATCATCGGTTTGGATGGAGAAACTGTGAAAGAGATCTGCCAGGAAGCTTCCGAAAAGGGATTGGTACAGGCAGTGAACTTCAATACTCCCATCCAGACGGTTATCTCAGGAACCGAAGCCGGTGTGGCTTATGCTGGAGAGTTGCTCAAAGCCAAAGGTGCCAAACGAGTCCTTCCCCTGGTGGTCGGAGGCCCCTTCCATACTCCTCTGATCCACGCTGCAAGCCAAATGCTCGGTGAAGAGATGGATAAATTCACTTTTGCGGATGCCAGGGTTCCAGTGGTATCCAATCTCGATGCTCTGCCCTCCACCAAGGGCGGGGAAATCAAAGCCAAGCTGGTAAAACAGATCATCTCCCCGGTGCGTTGGGTTGAGTGTGTGGAATATATGAAGAACCAGGGAGTGGGCAGGTATCTCGAGCTCGGACCCCAGAAAGTCCTGAGTGGAATGATAAAGAATATTGACAAAGAAGCAGCAATTTTAAGTGTTGACAAAGAGGCAGATATCGATGCTGTCCTTTGTGAGCTGGGATGATGAAAGAGGTTACCATGAAGTTTGATTTTAGTGGCAAAAATGTTGTGGTCACGGGGTCTGCCCGGGGGATTGGGTTTGCGATTGCCGGAGCTTATGCTGCCTGCCAGGCCACAACCTTTGTGTTGGACCTGAACCAGGAGCAAGTGAACCAGGCAGTCGAAAAGCTATGCAATCAGGGTTACAAAGCCTTTGGTTATGTGGCGAACGTTACGGATCCCTCCTCCCTGGAAAGCACTTTTAAGGATATCATCGAAAAGCATCAGAGCATCGATGTTTTGATCAATAATGCCGGCATAACCAAGGACAACCTTCTGCTCAGGATGAAAAGCGAAGAGTGGCAGTCCGTCCTCTCGGTAAACCTGAACGGGACTCATTTTTGCACCCAGCAGGTATGTAAATATATGCTGAAACAACGCAGCGGAGTGATCCTCAATATTGCCTCCGTGATCGGAATGATGGGCAATGCAGGGCAAGCCAACTATGCTGCCTCCAAAGGCGGAATCATCGCCTATACCAAAGCCTGCGCCAAAGAATTTGCATCGAGGGGAATCAGGGTCAATGCCATTGCCCCGGGATTTATCGAAACAGAAATGACTTCCAGGCTTCCCCAGGAAGTTGTGGATAATTATGCCAAAGCCATTCCCCTGGCGAGAATGGGCAAACCCATTGATATTGCTAATCTGTGCCTCTTCCTAACGGATGAGATCAGCAGCTATATCACGGGGCAAACCATCGCCGTGGATGGCGGGCTCACGATGTATTAAACCCATAAAGAATAAATCACTTCAATAACATAGGAGGAATAATGGATATTGAAGCCAAAGTAAAACAGATCATCATGGACAAACTCGGTGTGGAAGAATCCCAAATCGTTCCAGAAGCAAACTTCATCGAAGACCTTCGTGCCGATTCCCTGGATACGGTTGAGCTTGTCATGGCTTTCGAGGATGAATTTGGTATCCAGATTCAAGACGAAGATCAGGAGAAACTCCGCACAGTTGGTCAATCCATTGACTACCTGAAGAAAAGGCTCGCGGAATAAGAATATGTATAATGCGGATCAATCCTGAGGCTTTCTGGCTCGGGATTGATCCACCTTTCAGGTTTGGGGAAGAAGCAGCCCCGTCAGCCAGGAAGACAAACATTGTTCACATTGAAATGATACAGACTTCCTGATAGTACCCTTTCAATGTAAACAGTGCATCAGAGCAAGAAGTTTTGAGTACCCGAGACCAAATAAGATGAGGTTCTATATGAAAAAAAGAGTTGTTATCACCGGAATGGGAGCCATCACCCCGATCGGTCACAATGTAAAAGAGACCTGGGGAAACCTGTTGAAAGGCACGAACGGAGTGGGATTCATCTCCCGTTTTGATGCTTCAGCATTGCCGGTCAAGATTGCCGCCGAAGTCAAAAACTATAATCCAGAAGACCATTTTGATCATAAAGAAGTAAAGAAACTCGATCTTTATACCCAGTTTGCCATGATCGCTGCCCGGGAAGCAATTGCTGATTCGGGGCTGGCAGAAGGTAATTACGATCCAAATCGGGCAGGGGTGATCACCGGTGCCGGAATCGGAGGAATCCTGACCTTTGAAGAAGAATGCAACAAATGCATAACTCAGGGTCCCAGAAGAATCAGCCCCTTCTTCATTCCCAAAATGATCGGCAATATTGCTGCAGCTCACGTTTCCATAGAGCACAATCTGAAGGGAATCAATTTCAATGTGATGAGTGCGTGCGCCAGTGCCAATCATGCTCTGGGAACCGCTCTGCGCTCCATCCAGTATGGAGATGCGGATCTCATCGTCTGCGGTGGAACGGAAGCAGCGGTAACTCCGCTGGCGGTTGGTGGATTTACTGCCATGAGAGCGCTTTCCACCAGAAACGACAGTCCCGAAACTGCCTCGCGGCCTTTTGATGCACAGCGGGATGGCTTTGTGATGTCCGAAGGTTCTGTGTTTCTTGTGCTTGAAGAACTTGAGCATGCAAAAAAACGCGGTGCCAAAATATACGCCGAACTGGCAGGTTACGGTGCTTCCGGAGATGCCTATCACATCACCGCTCCAGCCGAAAACGGAGAAGGAAGCAGCCGGGCTATGCAGGCTGCTCTCGCCGATGCCGGGATGAAACCTGAAGACATCGATTACATCAATGCCCACGGCACATCCACCCCCCTCAATGACAAGGGAGAAACCCAATCCATCAAAAACACCTTTGGTGATTATGCGTACAAGGTTAAGATCAATTCCACAAAATCCATGGTAGGTCACATGCTCGGAGCTGCTGCTGCCGTGGAAGCAATGGTTTGTGTAAAATCCATCATGAACGGAATTATCCATCCGACCATGAACCTGGTCAATCCGGATCCGGATTGCGATCTGGATTATACACCCAATGTGCCTGTGGAAAAGGCTGTTTCGGCCACTCTCTCCAATTCACTGGGCTTTGGCGGTCATAACTCAGCCATCATCATCAAGAAGTATATTTAGTATTTGTTGTGGCGCAGTAAGTTCCTGCGCCACAATTCCTTTTTTTAGTTTAGCGAGGAAGAGTTGAAAACCATAATCAAGAGAATTGTAGATTACTTTGCCAGTAAACCTATTGCCGAGCAGTATCCCAAATGGGAGAAAAGCCTGGGTCAACTGCAAAAGAAGATCGACTATCAATTCCACGATGCCACTCTGCTGCATGCAGCCCTGACTCACAAATCCTACTTAAGACGAAAGTATAGCGACCACAAAACTCCCTCGCCCTTTGAACGTATGGAGTTTTTGGGCGATTCCATCCTGGGCTTCGCGGTATCTAAAGAGCTATTTACCAAATATCCTGAGGAGCAGGAAGGAAAGCTCTCCAAACTCAAATCCAAGATCGTCTCTGAAACTTATCTCACCCTCAAGG
>JAQUHL010000241.1 GCA_028683635.1 Candidatus Cloacimonadota bacterium | reverse complement strand
TATCTATACACTGAAACGGATAGAGATGATATCCCCATCCTGCACCAGATATTCCTTGCCTTCCAGCTTGAACAATCCCTTTTCCCGCAGTGCTATCTCGCTACCCAGGCGAAGCAGATCGTCATATTTGAAGCATTCTGCCCGGATGAATCCCCGTGCCAGATCGGAATGAATTTTCCCGGCAGCGGTCACGGCATTATCCCCTTTCTCGATTGTCCAGGCGCGTACCTCATCTTCGCCCACGGTGAAAAAGCTGATATAACCCATCAGCTTGTAACACAGGTGGTTGAGCTTTTCCCGTGCCGATTCGGATATCCCCATGTCCTCCATAAACATCCCTGCTTCATCTGCTTCCAGAGTGCTGAGTTCCTCTTCGAACTTACCGGCAATGCGCTCGCACAGGTAGCCTTGCTGTTCCAGTGTACTTTGCAGCTGCATTTGTTCCTGATAGGTATCTTCAGATGTATTCAGGAGCACCAGAAGCGGTTTCTGGCTGAAAAACTGGAAGCCCCGGATCGTTTTCTGATCCTCGCTGGAGAGCTGAAGAGCGGATATCGGGATGTTTGATTCAAGCTGCTCAGCAAGCATCCTCAGGATCCGTTCCTCGTTTTGAACAGCCGGAGTCCGCACTCCCCGTTTATAACCCAATTCAATCTTCTCCAGGCGCTTTTCGGCAAGAATCAGATCGCTGATGATCATCTCAGTTTCAAAATGCTTGAGCCTGGAGATGGGATCCGTCTTGCCATAGAGTTCGTCCAGTTCAGGATCAAAGAAGCTGCGCAGCACCAGGACAAAACCTTCCATGGCCTTGATCTCGTTATACAAGGCGTTTTCAGGATTCTCCTTACTCGTGGCAAAGATCCCCGGAAAGTCATGATACTCGATATGAGCATAGATGGTTTTCCTGGGATTGTATAGCTTGGAAAGCGTGCTGATCCTCTCATCGAGAATCTGCACCACTCCGATGTTTGCAGGCTCCGCAACCTGTACGTATTTATCGGTGGGATGCGAGCTTCCCGTCAGGGCATTGAAGATGGTCGTTTTCCCGGATTTGGGAAGTCCGATTATGCCTATTTTCATTTATTTATCCTTTGTTTTGGGGCTTGTTAGAATTCTTAGGGCTTTGACCTCAGCATGAGTCAGCGATCTCCACGTCCCCAGAGGCAGAGTGCCCAGCTTCAAGGGACCAAACTGCAAGCGTCTCAACTGTAACACCTTGGCTCCGACCGCTTCCACCATCAGACGGATCTGACGCTTCCTGCCTTCCTTGATTACCACTTTGAGGGTTGAACCCTGCTCGCTGTTTTTCTTTTCGAAGATTCCTGCCGGCAGGGTCTTTCCGCCTTCGATCTGGACTCCCCGGCGCAGTTGCTCCAGCTCATAGCGTCCCAATTTCTTGTTGATCACGGCTTTATAGACCTTCTCCACCTTCCGGGACGGGTGGGTAAGAGCCTGGATCATCGCCCCGTCATTGGTCAGGAGCAAAAGACCTTCAGAGTCCTTATCCAGACGTCCGGCATATTTGAGCTTACCGGCAAACTCAGGTAGCAAATCATAAATCGTTTTGCGCTTCAGTTCATCAGCCTGGGAAACCACATAGCCCCGGGGTTTGTTCATGAGCAGATAATGCAGCTCCGCTTTGCCGGAAACCTCTTTGCCCTGGTAGCTCACCTTGTCCCGTTCGGGATCGACCAGAGTGGAAAGCCCGGTCACTGCCACACCGTTGATCATGATCTGCGAGGAACTGATCAATTCCTCAACCTTGCGTCTGGATCCCAGTCCCGCTTTGGCAAGGAAACTGTTCAAACGGATGCTTCTACCAGTTTTCAAGGCTGTTTTGGATGATGTTTTTGAAGAGGTTGTTGATGATTTCGTCAATGGCATCCTCTCGGTTGTTGAATTTGGCAGAGCTTTCAGTGGAAACCGCATAGAGCTCGGAAATAACCAGAGCATTGTTCTCATAAATGGTTTGGTTGTTGATCAGGTCTGTTAAGGAGATCTTGAACCCGATCCGGATCTGATAGTCCTGCACATTGTTTGCCGAATCGAAGCTATAGATCTTCTCCTCAAAGGAGGTAACGGACCCCTCCAAAAGGCAATCCGGAGATTGAGTTACAGGACGCAATCTGCCATCATCCCTGAAAGCTGAACTTAGCATATTAAGGGATTTTTCACCCAGATCGAACTCCGTGCTTCGATTATCAAAAGCAGCGATGCGGATTTTTTTCAAATGGGGATAAGCATTTGAAAATACGGAATATGCACAGCCCGTTATCAGTAGGGCGAGGCAGCTTAGCGAAATAATTATCTTGACCATATAAGCATACTCTTGAAAATTAGCTATCTTTGTCAAGATAAACCTTGTGTCACAGGTATTAGATAAGCAAAATTTTAAGCTTAGGAGGATAGAACATGGCAAAGAAATTTATATCCAAAGCCGACGCTGCCAAGAAGTTAAAGGTTTCCGAACGAGTGATCCAGGAAATGCTCAATGCGAACGTCTTCGAAAGCAAAGTCGTGGGAAAGAACATCAAAATCGATGAAGATTCCATGAACGAATGGCTGGAACGCCTCAGCGAGAACGACGAAAAAATGCTGGCTCTCAAGCGCGTGATCTGCCACTTCGAAGAATATATGAAACCAGATAATATCTTCCTCGATTTCCATGCAGATAACAAATACGACGCAATTCGCATTCTCAGCGAAAAAGCCAAGGATCTCAAGCTCGTCCGGGACGCCCGCTGGCTCTATGAAGTAGTCGTCGCCCGCGAAGAATTGATCTCCACCGCCATTGGCAATGGTGTAGCTCTCCTGCACCCCAGACATTTGCACCCCTCAAAAATCAAAGCACCCAGCATTTTGTTCGGACGCTCAGATGAGGGAGTGGACTTCGATGCACCAGATAACAAGCCCGTGAATATCTTCTTTATGTTATTGTTACACAACGACAAACAGCATTTATTCTCGCTTTCCTACATCTCCAAACTGATCATGAATCCGGAGATACTCAGCAGCTTCAGCACCGCTAAAAATGTGGAAGAAATCCACAAATGCCTCACGGTATTGCCCGAACAGCAGGCCAAATAAACCTCACACCCCTTTGTAAGTAAATACATATGGCCTCTGTCAGGATCATTATTGGTAGCAAATCTGATCTGGAGATCTGCAAAAGCATCCAGGATACCCTGGATGAGTTTGGCGTCCAGAGTGAACTGCATATCTCTTCAGCGCACCGCAAACCGGAGCAAACCACCCGCCTTGCCAAAGAAGCTGAGCAGGAAGGGATCAAAGTAATCATCGCCTGTGCCGGAATGGCAGCCCATCTTCCCGGTGTGATTGCTTCTCATACAAGCCTGCCGGTTATCGGAGTACCCATCGCCTCAGGAGCTCTGAACGGAGTAGATGCCTTGTATTCTATCGCTCAGATGCCCCCGGGAGTACCCGTCGCCTCAGTTGGTATCAATGCCGTGAAGAATGCCGCCTTGCTGGCAGTACAGATTCTTGCCATATCGGACACGGAGCTAGCAAAGAAGTATCA
>JAQUHL010000240.1 GCA_028683635.1 Candidatus Cloacimonadota bacterium | reverse complement strand
CTCGTAATAGAAAGAACTCCAGTTCTTTCTGGTATAATAAAAGCTGTTACCCACCAATATGTCCTCATCCAGGAAATATGGATTGGAAAAATCAAACTCCACGTTTTGGGTATTGCCCCCGAACTCCCATTTCAACCCCGTGGACCAGTTGTTGCCAAATAGGTTGTTTTGAGTGATACTCAGTTGTCCTACAAACTTGTCCTGGCTATTGTAGCCAATACCGCCATTGGCCACACCGGAGGATTTATCCAATACGTCGATGTTAAGATCGATATCGCCAGCATTGTTAATAGGAACGTAATCCAGCTTGATATCCGGCTCGATGAAGCCCAGGTTGTAGATATTTTGTTGGGATCGGATTACCTGCGATTGCCGGAAATAGTCCCCGGGGGCGATTTCCAGTTGTCGCCTTAAAACCTTTTCTTTGGTTTTGGTATTTCCCGTCAGATGGATTTGCCTGATTCTGGCCCGGGCACCCTCGGTGATTTTCAGATTTATGTTCAGCATGTCTCCATCCCGCAGTTGTTCAGGTTCGATGCGGGCATAAATAAATCCTTCGTCAAAATATAGCGAATATACTTTACCCAGCTGTTTGTCAAAGCTCTCCTGGTCAAAGGGCTCTCCCTGTTTCAGGGTAAAGGATTTCAGGATTGTCTCTCCGGTAAAATGCTCGCTGCCCTCTGCCTGGATGGTGCCAAAGGTATATTTCGTCCCTTCCTCTATGGTGATGATCAGCTCCAGAGTTCGTTCATTGATGGTTTTCAGTTCCCAATTGGTGATCTTCACGTCTATATAGCCGTTTTTCTTGTAGAAAGATGTCAGACTTACCAGGTCGGCATCGAACTTGTCCTTTTCAAAACGACCAGAACGGAAGAGGTTTGCCGGCTTGGTTTTCATCCTTTTGAGGAGCTTTTTATCTTCGAAATTTTCGTTTCCCAAAAAGGTCAGATGCCGGATTGCCACCCTTCGTCCTTCTTCGGCTTTGAGCTCGAGGGCGATTTTGTTGCCTTCCAAAAGCTTCTCAGAGACCTGCACTTCGGCATTGTTGAATCCCTTGCTGTTATACTCCGCTTTCAGTTTCATCAGAATCTGCTGCTTCAGATATGGTGACCAATAAGATCCTATTCTCAGGGAGGTTAGCTCATCCAGTCTGTCTTTTTTGATGACCTTGAAATCTTCAAATTTGATCTCGGTAACTATCGGATGCTCTTGCACTATGATCTCCAGGTTCAATCCTGTCCGATACGGCTCGCTATGAATTTCCACATCGGCAAAAATCGAGAGCCGATAGAGGTTTTTAATAGATTTTGCCACCTCTTCAGGATCCAGGGCATCACCAACCCGCAAGCTTATTGCAGAAAGCACCAACTCGCTCTCAATGTTTTGAGTACCAGTTACTTTGATATCATATATGGTTTCTCCCGCTGCGAACAGCAGATTTGCGAAAGATACCATGATCATCGTTGCTATCGAGTATTTTAGGATTCGAAGCATATTACCTCCACTAAGGGTAATTGTCACATTCTGGAAAGCCTCTTTTCAGTCAAAGATTTTTTTCGGCTTGACGTTTTTCCCCTCCTTTGGATATGGATAACCTCTATCCACTATTAAGATGACGTATTCGGGATGGCAGGAGACCTGCCTTTTTGCTTGCCCTGCTTCTTGGATAACGGCATCTTTTTCAGGAGTAATAAATGAAAATGAACCCGTTTGTCTTCTGCCTGCTGCTGCTTGCAGGTCTATCACATCTATCTGCCCAGCCTGCTGAAAGGTATGTGAGCAGAAAAGATACACCTATTGGTATTGATCAGGCTCGGTCTGGCTGGCTTAACAACCCTGCCCGGGCGGACAGTGCCACAGGTTTTGACATCCAAAAATACGAAATCTTTCTAAATATCAACCACACAAACCACTATATCCAGGGCAACGTTCTGGCTACGGTCCTGGCTGAAGAAAATCTCAGTTCCATTCAATACAACCTCGAGGCCTTAACTGTTACTCAGGTGCTGGTAGATGGAACTCCGGTAGCCTTTACGCACCAGAACGGACTCATCAACATTCCCCTGAATGTTTCCCTGGGCCAAATATTCACCACCAACGTCCATTACCAGGGCAATCCCCAGCTCAGTCCCAACGTCTATTCGGTTGGGATGATTTTCTCGACTAATTCGCTCTTCACCATCTCGGATCCCGATGCCGGAAGATATTGGTGGCCATCTTATGACCATCCCTGGGATAAGGCAATTGTGGATCTCAGTATCCGTCTGCGTTCGGACTGGAAAGTGGCTGCAAATGGTCTGCGGGAGAGTATTACGGACCATGGAGATGGGTCATCCACCACTGTCTGGAGAGGCTACAACCCCATGACGACTTATCTGGTCTGCATAACTTGTGGTCCCTACGTCGAGGTAAACCAAAGTGCAGGAGATCTCCCCATCCAGAGCTTTGTCTATCAGAACCAGTATAACAACGCTTTGATCGATCTGGCATATGTGCCCCAGATGATCAACTTCTATTCTCAGGTCTTTGGGGACTACCCCTTTGAAAAATATGGCCATGCGGTCGTTTCTATGAGTACCTATTCTGCAATGGAACACCAGACTATGACCACCCTTGGCAATTTCATCATCAATGGTCAGGGTACCTATGAATTGATTATTGCCCACGAGCTTGCGCATCAATGGTTTGGAAATTGCCTCTCCTTCCTCACTTTCAAGGACGTCTGGCTTTCAGAGGGTTTTGCCACCTATTCTGAACATCTCTGGACGGATAAACGCCAAGGCTGGCAAGCTGCCTGTGACTATGTAAACTCCAGTTTTCACCAATACTATTTGACTTGGGAAAACTCTGCCGGTGCGCAGACGATCTATAACCCCACCTTCAATAACTATTTCTCTCCTGCCACCTATGAAAAAGCTGCCTCAGTGCTGCATATGCTGCGTCTCAAGGTGGGGAATGATCATTTCTTTGAAATCCTTCAAACCTGGTTTTCCACCTATCACAATCAAAATGTGGATACTGCCGATTTTCAGGCTGTCTGCGAGCAGGTCAGCGGACTCGATCTTGATCAATTTTTCCAGCAGTGGATCTTTTCTCCGGGTGTCCCATCCGTGGAGCTCTCGGTATATACAAAATCTGCTCCCGCCCAGCTTAAAGTAATTGCCAGAACCACTTCTCCCACCTCCACTCAATTCCATCTGGATATCCCCTTGAAGATGAATCACAGCACTCATTCGGATTCCTTGTTGGTACAAGCCAATCCCTCAGGTGCCATCACTTTGTTCGAATACGATTCCTCGACCCTCAGCTCTGTGCAGGTGGATCCCAATTCCTGGGTGCTTTTGAGGGGGAAGACTTTGATCGAACCCGTTCTCTCTGAATGCCTGCCTTCCAGCGGTGCAGTTCTGCTTTCCTGGGATAGTTTTGCCAATGCATCCGGCTACAGGCTCTATCGGAAAACTGCCACCGGGGAAGACTGGGTATTACTCAATCCGGAACCTCTTACCGATCTCACTTATACCGATACCAGCGTGCAAAACGGGACATTATATCAC
>JAQUHL010000239.1 GCA_028683635.1 Candidatus Cloacimonadota bacterium | reverse complement strand
CGCTGAGCTACAACGCTGCTGGTACCATGCCCACTCCCATCAAGGTGCTTTCCAATCTCTGGGTGCTGACTGTCGCTTCCCTGCTCCAGGATGCGGATAGTGCCCTGATCTGGAGAGGACCCCTGAAGATGGCTCTCATCAAGCAGTTTTTCACAGATTTTGAATGGGAAGAGCTGGATTACCTGGTGGTGGATTGCCCTCCCGGAACAGGCGATGAACCGCTATCCATCATCCAAACCCTGGAACAGGTGGACGGAACCGTTATGGTAACCACTCCTCAGGACCTGGCTTTGATTGATGTGAAAAAAAGCGTCTCCTTCTCGGAAAAGCTCAATGTTCCGATCCTGGGAGTGGTGGAAAACATGAAATACTTCGTCTGTCCCCACTGTGGAAAAGAGACTGCCATCTTTGCTGGGAACCAATTGGAAAAACTGATCTTCGAAAAAGGTCTGGATTTGCTGGCAGAACTCGAGCTGGATCCAAACATCGGTGCAGCAAGCGATAAGGGACGCCCATACATATATGACTTCAATAAACTTCCCAATGCACAAAGACTTATGGATGCGGTGCAAAAAATAGTTGTCAAGATCGAAAATCCGGTTAATCTATAAGTAAATGCATTAAAAAAGGAGAAAATATGGATACTGTCAACTATTCTGGAATTCCACTTCTGGGAGATAAATTCCCGGAGATGAAGGTTCAAACCACCCGTGGTGAAATGAACCTGCCGAATGATCTGAAGGGAAAGTGGTTTGTGCTTTTTAGCCATCCTGCAGACTTTACCCCGGTTTGTACTACCGAATTTGTTGCCTTCCAACAAAGATACGAGAAATTCCGTGAGCTCAATTGCGAACTCATCGGGATGAGCGTGGATCAGGTCTTTGCCCATATCAAATGGGAAGAATGGATCAAAGACAACCTCAAGGTCGAGATCGAATTTCCCATCATTGCCGATACTGGAGCAGTTGCCAACAAGCTTGGGTTGATCCATCCCGGCAAGGGAACCAACACTGTGAGAGCAGTCTTCATCATCGATGCCGAGGGAATCATCCGCATTATGCTCTATTACCCTCAGGAACTTGGCAGAAACATGGATGAAATTCTCAGAGCCGTAAAAGCCATGCAGGTTTCGGATAGAAATGGCGTTGCCATGCCTGCCAACTGGCCTGAAAATGAGATTCTGAAGGACCGGGTGATCATTCCTCCGCCCAAGGACGTCAACGGCGCCAGGGAACGCCTGGAGAGAGCCAAGGCTGGCGAATTCGAGTGTTACGACTGGTGGCTTTGCCATAGGAAGCTATAGGGCTATCAATAATTCAAAAAGAAAATAAACTTGAGGAGATTTCTCCTCAAGTTTTGTATTACGATGGATCCACTCATATATGCTCCATTTTCGTTGACACAAAGCTGCCTTACCATCAGTTGCGTCGCCCATGAATTATAAAAAAACTTTCTTAGTACCCTTCCTGATAGGCTTGCTCGCCATCCTGAATGCCGGAGCGATCAAAAGACCTCTGGCAGAGCAGAGACCATATACGACTTTCGTACACGGCAGAGCGCTGGTTGATAACTGGAGTTGGTTAAAAAACAGGGAAGATCCCTCCCTCCCGCAAGTATTGAAAGCGGAGCATAAATACCGGGCTCAGGCCCTGAAAGCTTCCCAGCCGCTGGCAAAGAGGCTCTATAAGGAGTTCAAAGCAAATCTGTGGAACACATCGGAATCTTATCCATATTTGAAGGATGGATATCTTTACTATACAAGGGAAGTATCAGGCCAGGCATATTTGGTTCACTGCCGCAAAAGAAACATCCCCGGAGCGGGGGAGGAGATCATCCTGGATGAAAACATCCTTGCCCGGGGAAAAGCTTTCTTCCAATTGGGCTGTTTCCAGATCAGCCGATGCGCTTCTTACCTTGCCTATAGCGTCGATCCTGCCGGGGATGAGAACTACCACCTGTATATCAAAAACCTGCTCTCCGGATCGACCATTGACACTGGTTTGGATGAGATCTCGGAATGTTTGTGGCTGCCGGACAGCCAGAGATTGCTCCTCACCAAAACCAACAGCCGCCTCCAAACCGACACTGCCTGGTACTATAACATTGCGGATCAGAGCCAGGAACTTTTCTTTCGGGAAAATGATCCCGCTTTCGACCTGGGGATCTACGAAAGCAGCTCCCGGGAAATGATCTTTCTTACCAGCAATAGCAAAAACAGCTCCGAAGTGTGGTATCTGCCCCTGGCTAAACCTGTATCCCAGTTGCAATTGCTGGTTCCCAGATATCAGGGCAGGCAGCATTATCCGGATCACTTCCTGGGTAAGTTCTATATTCAATCCAACCTGGATGATCCCGATACCCAGATCTTTGTGTGTGAAGAAGCAGATAGCGGGATGGAAAGCTGGAAATTGCTCGTTTTTGGGGATGGTACCACCACCATATCTTCCTTTCTGATCTGCAGGGATGCGTTGGTGGTAAAAGCCAGAGATCGGGGAAAGCTCGAGCTATGGATCTGCTCTCCGGATAGCGGAGAACTAAGATACAAAATCCCGAACCCGGAGCTTTCTGATTATGGCTTTTGGTACAACGACGCTCCTGATGAACCATATTTCTATTATACCCGGGAAAACGAAATTCTGCCCCTCAGTATTTACCGGCATGATTTTGTTACCCAGAGGGATAGTCTGCTACATACTTACCAGCCCAGGCAGGCATTTGACCCCCGGCAATATAAAACAGCTCTGTATTGGGTAAAGGCAGAGGACGGGATAGAAATTCCGCTCAGGCTGGTCTATGCCGGGAATCTTGATTTATCATCTCCAAAGCCTCTCCTGCTCAGCGGTTACGGAGCCTATGGCGATTGTGATGATCCATACTTTTCTGCTACCAACCTGTCTTTGCTAAAGAGGGGAGTAATCCTGGCCACTGCTCATCCGCGGGGGGGAGGTGAACTGGGGCAGGCCTGGTACGATGCAGGAAGAATGCTGAACAAGATGAACACAATATCGGATTTCATAGCCTGTGTGGATTTTCTCATCGAAGAAGGATTCAGCTCTCCTGAGCGCTTGGCCATCTATGGAGGCAGTGCCGGAGGGCTCTTGATCGGAGCAGTGCTCAATCAGACTCCCCACAAAATCAAGGCAGCCTGGTTGGACGTTCCCTTTGTGGATGTTCTCTCCACCATGCTGGATCCCTCCTTGCCCCTCACCGTTCAGGAATATGAAGAATGGGGGAACCCCCAGGAGGAAAAGTACTTCGAGGCCATGCTCGCCTATAGTCCCTACGACAACGTTGTTTCCCAAGCCTATCCGGAAGTGTATATCAGTACAGGCTGGTGGGATAGCCGGGTGGGATATTGGGAAGCTTTGAAATTTGCTCAGAAACTAAGGATGCACAACCAGGCAACCAGTAAGATCGTCTTCGGCTTATCAGATTCGCAAGGGCATTCCGGCAGTAGTGACCGCTACCAGTATCTGAAAGAATATGCCGATGGCATTGCCTATGTTCTTTACCAGATCGGTGTTTGGTAAACATGGAAAGACCATTGAATAAAGG
>JAQUHL010000238.1 GCA_028683635.1 Candidatus Cloacimonadota bacterium | reverse complement strand
TGTCTTACAACAAAATTATACGCATTTCGGAAGATTATGCCGATCGAAGACTCAAGGATGTCTATGATTTCCTGCCTGACGATTATCCCGATGATGTTTACAAAAATGCTGGCCCCTACAGGATCCTGAAGAGTCACGATTACAAAGCAGTGCTTGTCTTTCCCCTATATGATGAAGACCGCTTTTTCGGGATCATAAGTTTCATATCCAAAACCAATTCTGCAATGGGGTCTCAGGATGAGCAGAGCAGGCAGATCCTTAGCGGAGTCGTGACCAGCGCCATCCTCTATGGCAGGGAAAGACAGTTCTTTGTGGAAGAACATGAACGCTTGCTCACGACCCTGCTAAGCATAGGTGAAGCAGTTATCGCGGTGGGTGCCAATGAAACCGTGTCTCTTATCAATCATGTTGCCTCAAGGCTTACTGGTTTCACAGCCGAAGAAGCTTTGGGACGAAATCTATCCGAAATCTTTTGCACTATCCACAGCCAAACCAGAGAACCCTTAAAGCTTCCAACAGCCGAAGCCTTTGCCACCCAAGGCAGGATCTATTCTGCTCAGCGCTCGATTCTCGTGAACCGGGATGGTAAAGAATACTATATCTCAGATAGCGCTGCTCCCATCATCACTCCCCAAAAACATGTAATTGGCGCAGTCCTGGTGTTCAGGGATGAAACGGATAAGGTAAAAGATGAACAGGAGCAGATGAAAGTCCAACGCCTGGAAGCAATCTCACTTCTATCTGCTGGTATTGCCCACGATTTTAACAATTTACTCACTGCCATACTGGGTAATATCTCCCTCGCCAAGGAACTCGTTCCTCATCTCTCAGAAGCTGCCAAGATCCTCAAATCTGCAGAAATTTCAGCCGAAAAGGGACAGGAAATCACCAGCCAACTCCTGTTGTTTGCCAAAGGTGGAGTATCCGAAAAACAAGCTTCTGCCCTTGCCGGTATCATTAGAAATACAGCCGGGTTTCTGATGCGTGGCTGCCGAACGGCACTCGAAATCGATCTTGATCCTGAACTCGATGGTATCAGAATGTCTGAGGGTATCTTCAATCAGATCCTTTCCAATATCATCATCAATGCCAGGCAGGCTACCCAAAACAGTGGTTCAATCATCATCAGTGCAAAGAACCTGCTTTTACAGGATAATGAAACCACCAGTCTCAGCAGCGGACCTTATGTTCTTATCGAAATTACCGATACAGGCGAAGGAATCCAACCCGGAGATCTCAACCGCATCTTTGATCCATATTTTACTACCAAAGCCACTGGAACAGGATTGGGTCTCACGTCCGTGCTCGCCATTCTCAGAAACCACTCTGGGGATATCAAGATCGAGTCCCAACCCGGAAAAGGCACCAAAGTAAGTATCTATATCCCGGCTCTGCCTGGAGATAAGGTTGCGGATCAGCACCCGCTTTGTTCCGATGAGGAATATCGAATTATCATCCTGGAATCTGATCCCGGACTCCAAAAACTCTGGCAAAGAGCTCTGAAACTGCCCGGTTTTGAGGTGGTATTAACCTCCAGTCTGGTAGATCTTCTGGAATGGTTCAAAATCAGTGCGGGGAGCGGGAACCCCTATCACTGTGTGTTCCTGAGCTTTTCTCCTCTGCCGGATCGGGAATTCATAGATAACATCATCCTGGAACTGAGAAAGATCAGCCCGAATCTCTCCCTTGTCATCTGTTCTGACGCATCTTCGACCTCAGAAAACCTCCATTTCGAAGAAACCGAAAACCTGTATATCCTGCCCAAACCTTTCCACATACCAGAACTCAGAACCCTGGTAAAAAAGCTAAAAAAACACCCTACCCCCAGCTAAATATGAAAACTGGAAAACTTATCTGGATAGAATGCCTGTGCGGTTATCAGCTTTTCCGCTATTTCAAAGCTGGCAAAGGCAGAATCATCAAATGCTTTATCGGCAGGCTTAGTGAGGACAGAGTTGGCCTTGCCGGACGAGCAACCCATTCCAAACCCCGGTGTCCTAACTGCGGAAAAGAACTCGGCATCATCATGATCATCCGGGGTGAACCAGCTCTAAAGCTTAACCAGGGTACTATCAAGAACATCATCGTCTGATCTCATACCACCCATTCTTACAAAATTCATAGTAGGATTATAGGATTGTTGGTGTTTTCCCTTCATTTTTCCTTCACTCCTTCTTTCCTTAATTCAAGACCGTTGCACATCCCGATTTATCGAAATACAGACTTCCAAATATGCTGGTTGTGAGGCTTATTTTTGTAAATCTATACCCACCCACCACCCTAAAAGGAGTTGGGCTTCGCCCTACAACCCATAATTATATGGTCTTATTCATGAGTCCATGAATCAAAATCAGGAAAGACCAACTTGGAATCCTGCTCCTTCCTTGTTCCAAGGCGTTAATCACTTCTTAATCTACCCTTAATCAAGCGTTAATAATTAACGCTTGATTAAGGGTAGATTAAGAAGTGATTAACGCTGTCAAGCAAGGAACATGTGGTCTTTAAAAGGTGGATATCAAGTTACTCAGGATTAGGGCAAGCAGACAAGGGACCTGCAAAAACAGGATTAATGGATATTTTTCATTAGTTTGGTTGCTTATTTGCATCGTAAACGGAGGCAATTTATGCATAGAAGATATATGCTGGATCGGCAAACACAGGTTAACGCCCATTTAGACTGAAGGAGTTTAGAATGAACAAAAAGATTGTGAGCCTGATAATAGCAGTGCTGGTAATTGTACTGGGTTACCACATTATCAGAACCAAATTCTTCCCGAAAGAAATAAACAACGAGGCTATCCGAACTGCCATCCAGGACTATTTGGATGATAGTATGGGACCAGAGGATTTTGGTCTTGAACCAAACCATAAAACCTGGAAAATTGAGCGCTTTGCCATCCTGAAACTTAGCAAAGACAGCATCGAGCCCGATGAGCAAACAGCCGAAGTCACATTTTGGGGTAGCTATGAAACTTCCCAGGATTCTCAAATCCCCGTTCCCCAAAATTTTAAGCTCAGCCACCGCTTTCTGATCAAAGGTAAAGAGGGTGCTGTTCTTAAAGTGAACAGGATTAGAGACTAAGAGCTTCCGAAAAATCACGCTGTCCTGCCCATGGATCGGAGAATGCCTATCCCCGGAGGATTGTGTTGCCATCAACAAAAACGATAATTTTCTTGACTTCATATACTGTTTTTTCCATTGGTTTTGATTCAGGTGCGCATAATGCACACTGAGCAGGATCCATAAGGATTCTGATGTATCATGATTACATTATCAAGAGGAGATAAAATGCGAAGAGGACTGATCCTGATCCTGTTGACCATGGGGTTTGTAGTAGTGCTGAATGCTTTTGAACCAAATTTTGCCTCAAGACCGGCAATTTCGCCAGATGGAGCAAACGTCTGCTTTGTCTATCAGGGGGATCTGTGGGTAGTACCCTTCAAAGTAGGATCTGCCAGACGCCTCACCTCGACATCTGCTACCGAACAGAGACCCTTGTGGTCCCCAGATGGAAGATATATAGCTTTCAATTCTATCCGGGACGGACAGAATTATATCTATATCATAGCGGC
>JAQUHL010000237.1 GCA_028683635.1 Candidatus Cloacimonadota bacterium | reverse complement strand
CTAAGGAAGAATTGGTTGAGCGAATCTATAAAGGTATTGAAGAGATGAATGAGTTTCCGGTTGTTTTTCGCTGGAAGTATAAGATGGATGAGTTAAATATATAGTATGTTATATAAAGAACGATCTATATTATCCGATCCGTTCCAGCCAGCCTCGCTACAAGGAATCTGCTTCAGATCCCAGGGGAACTGTCCTTATCAGGGAACAAAGCGACATCCTGTTTAGACTATTTTAGCAGGGTAATTTTCCGGGTAAGGCAAAATGAGTTTGCTGTAGCTCTGAGGAAATAGATCCCACTGCTGAGGGCTTTGCCATCCCGGTCGGTCCCAGCGAAGCAAAAAGTCGCCTCTCCTTCCGGCAGGAAGCCCTGGTAAAGGATCTGCATTTTTTTACCCCTGAGGTCATAGATGGCAAGCTCATAGTTTTCTTGCCGGGGGCATACAAAGCGTATGGCAGTGCTGGGATTGAAGGGATTTGGATAGGCCATAAGCTTTGCCTGCCGGGGAGGGGAAAGCTCATCATCCAGATCTACTAAAGTTACAATGGCATGTTCGGAAGGCTCGGATAAGATGGCATCCGGATAGATGGCTACCAGATAGATGTCGTAAGTTCCGGCTGGCATATTTTCCAGAATATGGGAGTTTATCCAGCCATCCAGAACGGTGGAAAGAGCATCGTTTACATAGATGGCATAGCTTTCCGGCAGGAAGCCGGGATCGGCAGGTTCCCAGCTTACCTCGATACTATTGGGAGGAATGAAGGTGGCTGCCACCTCGATAGGAGGGGCATAAGTAACTCCCAGGCTGCCATTGGCATTGAGGCGCATGGCATAGATATCGTTATCTGCATTTCCCTCTTCCCAGGCAAGGACGCTCCATCCGGTCTCATGCACATCCAGATCGAAGTGGTATTTATTGGTGTTGGTGGTGGCCAGGGGGATATATTCTTCCGTCCAGGGATTGAATCCATTCGTTCGGAAGCAATAGGCCCTGAGGTGCATGGATTGGTCGCTGGAAGGGATAGTGCCGAATTCCATCAGACAGATAGCTCCCAGAGAGGTGGCATACGCCGCCACGGGTGAAGCAACAAATTGCCCGAGGGGAATGATGTCCGCACCGGTCTCCCCCCACAATCTGTTCCCGTTATAGTCCATGAGCTGCCGGGCAAGGCCATCCACGGTTTGGCCTCCATCTGTGGTCTTATAGAAGGCATAGATTCTTTCATTTGGCGGATCGATAGCGATCTTTGGATAGTATTGCTGGTTGGCGGTGTCTGTCGAAATCAAAGCTCCGTTGACGCTCATACCGAGGTTGCCTTCGGAATCCACGTGTTGGAGATAAACTTCGTTCACGTTATCGCTATTTCGGTCGTCGTGCCAGGCGATGAAAGCACCTCCGGCAGTATCGGATTTGAAATCCAGATATTGGGTCCAGGCCGTTATTCCTCCTGCATTTGAGATGCAGGTATTCCAAAGCTGCTCTCCGGTGGGAGAGTATTTGGCAATGTAGAGATGGCGGGTGGGAGCCCAGTAGGGGCCGCTATCTACATAGTATTTGAGGAGGACGTTGTCGCCATCCCCCTGGATAATCTGGGGCCAGGTATAGCTTTCGTTCAAAGAAGCCAGGCTTATTCCGTTATCTCCCCAGATCTTAACTCCGGCGGAACTCAGTCTGTGGAAGATGATGGAGGTCTTATCCGCCATGTGCTGCCAGGCAAAATAGTTCGATCCATCCGATGAGCAAAACAGAGTGGGAGACATATTGCTCAGCTGTATATCGGTATCTGCAGAGAGGGCGATCCCATCCTCTCCCCAAAGCTGGTTGCCTTCCTGATCGAGTTTATAGGCAAAGACGTTGTTTACACCGGCATTCCGGATATCCTGGAAGGTGACCAGGGCATTACCCCCGGCATCGCAATCCAGATCATATTCCGTGAGCCAAGTCATGGCAGGATTGTCACTCACCAGGAATCCTTCCGGCTCCGGGAAGAGGGGAGTTCCCTGGCTGGAATATAGCTGGAGATAGACATCGTAGTTCCCGGAAGAGTTATCGAAGCGGCAGTGCCATACTTCTCCGGTTGCGGTGATGGCAATTTTGGGGATCACCTGCTCAAAATTGAACCCAGCCAAAAGGGTGGGATTCGAGGCATCGGTGCTCCAGGCGGCGAAACAAAAGACAATGCAAATGGAAAAAACGAGCGTAATACCAAGTGTTTTCATTGGTCACCTCTTATTTGGTAAAGAATTGCCTCTATTATGGCTTAGGCCATAGCTGTCAATAAAAATAATAAACTACCTTTTTGTACCATTGTATAATGGGTTGTAGGGCGAAGGCCCACTCCTTGAAGGGTGGTGGGCGGGAATAGATTTACATACAAAGTCTCACAACCAGCATAATTTGTATGCGCTATCCGGATTCCGATCTGGCCTCCTGGTCACTCTCTGATAGCTGTTACCCGGTAGAACTTTTTATTCGCCCCGGGCAGATTTATCCTGAACGAATTATCAGTAAACACCCCGGAATCGCTGATGTCCATGTATGTTCCCTCGGGTAGATCTGAAGCTTCGATTCTGTAAGCAGAAGCTCCGCTCACGGGAGTCCAGGAGATCAGCACATCATCGTCCTGGAGTGTGATATCCACTGCGTCCGGAGAGAGCAGAATGGCAGCCAGGCCATATTTCAGAACATAGCCATCAGTGTTGCCCAGGGGATTTAGAATAGTATTCCCAAGCGTGGTAGTACCGTTAAACTCGCCACAGATGAAGGCGTTATCAAGCCCGTCTAAGTAGAGATCGCCAAAATATTCGGAATTGGCTCCACCGCTTCGAATTGCCCATGTCCAGTCCCCTGCTGGATTTAGTTTTGCTATATAGATGTCACTTGCCCCAAGGGAACCGAGGCTCAGATTTCCAAACTGGATGGGAAACTCAAAGCTGCCCGAGATCCAGAGATTGCCCCCGCTATCAATCTCGATATCATTCACGGAGTCACTATCAACATCACCGCACTGGATTGCCCACTGCCAGGCACCTGTGGAGCTTGCCTTGGCGATGAAGATATCATTGCCGCCCACGTTGTCCACTATGTGAGAGGCAAAGTCGAGGGAAGCACTGAAGGATCCTGCGAGATAGACATTACCCAGAGTATCCATACAGAGACCTCCAAAATAAGCATTACCAGTACCACCATTGGTATTTGCCCAGATCCAGTTACCCTGCGGATCAGCCTTGGCAATAAACAGGGGATAGTTCGATTCCGGGTAGATGCCAAGCGGACCAAAACTGATGTTTCCCCGGTATCTTCCAGCCACGATGACGTTTCCGTCCTGGTCAGTACAGACCGCTTTGCCTTCATCCGAGTAGTTCGCTCCGGCACTTCTTGCCCAAACCCAGTTTCCAGCGCTGTTCATTTTGGCCAGATAGAAATCGCTCCCTCCGGAGCTGCTTATCTGGCTCAATCCCGGGAAATAGCATGTTCCGCTGAAATATCCAGTTACATAGATATTCCCCTGGGCGTCAAGAGCCAGGTCGTTGGCAAGATCATAAGCAGAACCACCAGCCCGGGAGGACCATTC
>JAQUHL010000011.1 GCA_028683635.1 Candidatus Cloacimonadota bacterium | reverse complement strand
ATCTTCCACAAAAGCCATAGGGTTTCGGGCGCTCTTTTTCTTGTTGATTTTGCTCACTACCCCCGCAATGATGAGAACCTGACCCTTGTTGCCACTAACGGAACTGACAGCTGCTGAAAAGGAATTGATGTTTGTGATTTGCTCGATCAGGGCTGCATACTCAAGCAGCGGATGACCACTGATGTAAAAACCCAGAGCTTCCTTTTCCTTGTCCAGTTCCTGCAGATAAGTCCAGGGTGGACAGGCAGGCAGGGGAGGGTAAAAATCCATAGCATCGGATTCATCGGAGAGCAACTCAAATAGCGAAGTCTGTCCCTTCTTGCGATCACGCATTTCTCCGGAACTAAAGCTCAGGGCCTGCTCAACCACTTCATATTTTTGGGCTCTGCTGCCTTCCAGTTCATCCATCGCACCGGAGATTATCAGGCTTTCCAGGGCGGTTTTGTTTACCGCCATGCTATCCAGCCTTGAGCAAAACTCAAAGATATTCTGGTACAAGCCATTGGCATCACGTTCTTCAATAATGGCCCGGATGGCTGCCTCGCCGATGTTTTTGATAGCTCTCAGGCCAAAAAGGATTTCCTTGCCGTGGACGGCAAATTCACTTTCGCTGCGGTTGATATTGGGGGGAATGATCTTGATGCCATTTTTCTTGCAGGCTGAAACCAGCTTGGTAACATCTGCCGGATTACCTTCCAGAGAGAGCAGGGCTGCCATGAATTCCACAGGATGATGAGCCTTCAGATAGGCAGTCTGATATGCCACATAGGCATAACAGGTAGCATGGCTTTTATTAAATGCGTATTCGGCGAATTTTAGCCAGCCCTGCCAAATCTTTTCCACCACCGGTTCGCTCACTCCTCTTTCTGATGCGCCCTTTTTGAACTTATCATAAAAGGTATTCATCAGTTCTGTCTTTTTCTTGCTCATGGCGCTTCTCAGAGAATCTGCATCACCTCCACTGAAGCCACCGACCACCTGGGAAACCTGCATCACCTGTTCCTGATACACAGTTACCCCATAGGTTTCCCTGAGCACGGATTCGACCAGAGGATGGTCGTAAGTGACCTTTTCTTTGCCATGATTGCGAGCAATAAAGCTGTCGATGAACTGCATGGGTCCCGGACGGTAGAGCGCAACCATGGCGATCAGATCCTCAAACTTATTGGGTTTGAGCTCCATCAGATATTTCTTCATTCCTTCGGATTCATATTGGAAGACACCATCGGTTTTGCCCTTGGAGAGCAGTTCATAGGTCTTTTTATCGTCCAGGGGGATTTTCTCGGGATCAATCTCGATACCTTCGCTTTGTTGGATGAGGGCACAGGTTTTACTGATCTGAGTAAGGGTTCTGAGTCCCAGGATATCGAGCTTGAGAAGCTTGAGTTCATTCAGCCATTTGCCTTCATACTGGACGAGGATGGCTTGTTCTCCTTCTTTGGAATTATTGGTTGCCAGGGGAACATAATCGGTAAGATCTCCCGGGACGATAACGAAGCCTGCTGCATGGCTGCCCGTCTGGCGGATCAGTCCTTCCAGAACGTAGCTGTGTTTGAGGATGCTCTGGTACAGATCGTTGCTGTTGATCAGTTCCCGGAATTCAGCGGAAGATTTAATAGCATCCTCGAGGGTTTTGGCATTATCAGGCATTGTTTTGGTAATTGCCTGGGCGTCCGTAGCACTCACTTCCAGCACCCTGGCAATATCCCTGATCACGGTTTTGGGCGCCAGAGCACCAAAGGTAACGATCTGGGTGACGCTGTTTCTGCCATACTTCTGGATGAGATAATCAATGGCTTTAGTTCTTCCCTGGGCACAGAAATCAATATCGATATCCGGCATGCTAATTCTATCAGGATTGAGAAAGCGTTCGAAAAACAAATTATACTTGATGGGATCAATTCTTGTGATATCAGAAAGATAAGAGACTATGCTGCCTGCTGCTGAACCACGTCCCGGACCCACTGGTACCCCCTGCTTACGGGCGCTATCGATCAGATCCTTCACCACCAGAAAATAGCCATTGAATCCCATTCTGTCGATCACACCCAGTTCATACTCGATCCTTGTGCGGATGGTATCAGTGAGCTGGGGATATCTGGTTTTGGCACCTTCATAACAGATGTGCCTGAGGTATTCTCCCATTGAGGAAAACTGGGGTGGGGTTTCGACTTCGGGCAACAAAAAGTCGTTATACTGAAGCTCCACATCTATCATATCAGCGATCTTGAGCGTATTTTCATAGGCCTCGGGATACTGGGAGTGGATCTTTCTCATCTCCTCAGGGTCTTTGAAATAAAGCTGATTTGTATTATAACGCATCCGGTTGGGATCGTTCAATGTTTTACCGGTTTGGATGCAGAGAAGGATGTCGTGCGCTTCTGAATCGCTTTGATGCAAATAGTGGCAGTCATTTGTCAAAACCATTTGAGTATTAGTCTTTTTAGCAAACTCGATCAGCTTGGGCATGGCATTCTTCTCGGATTCCAGCCCGTGATCCTGAATCTCCACATAAAACCGATCACCAAATATGGATTTATACCACAAAAGAGCATTCTCTGCTTCTTTGATTCTGTCGTTCAGGAGCAGGGTGGGGATTTCACCTTTGACGCAGGCGGACAGGCAGATCAAGCCCTCGCAATGTTTTTTTAGTAAGCTCTTGGAGATCCTTGGTTTATAGTACATCCCCTGGATAAAGGCTGCGGAAGAAAGCTTCATCAGATTCTTGTAACCTGTGAGATTCTGAGCAAGAAGAACCAGGTGGTAGCGGGTATCATTTTTGTTGATCTCATCTTCCAGATCATGGTTTATGAGATAGGTCTCTATCCCCAGGATGGGTTTAATTCCCTTTTTCCTGGCAGTGAGATAGAAATCTATCACTCCAAACAGATTTCCATGATCCGTTATCGCTACTGCCGGCATCTTGTATTCAAGAGCCAGATCCACCATTCTATCCACCCGGCAGGCTCCATCCAAGAGACTGTATTGGGTGTGATTATGCAGATGCACAAAAGACATTCTCTTCTCCCATACTTTTCACATATGCCGAGTATGGAAGAGTGGGAATTTTGTCAAGCTTATGCGCCCGAAAATCCACCTTGACAGATATTGTAAGTTGTTCGAGCTTGGAACCGAGGTCAGTATCTGCCTCGGATTCAATGCCCATATTGGTTACTTGAAATCGCTTAGAACGAAGGAGTAAGATAAATGGAAATTAACACTATTCTCTTGATTGAAGACAACCCCAGCGATGTGGAACTGACCAGAAGAGCTCTCACTAAAAGCCGGATCAAGAACAACCTGATCGTGATGGAAGATGGAGAAGACGCTTTGGACTATCTGTTTTGTCGTGGCGCATTTGCCAATCGGGATCCTTACGACCTTCCCACCATCGTTCTTCTGGATCTGCACCTTCCAAAGGTTGATGGCTTCGAGGTTCTCAAGGCTATCCGTCATTCAGATATTACCAGACGCATGCCGGTAGTGATCCTCACCTCTTCTAATGAAGAAGTGGATGTTGCCACCTGTTATGATAACGGAGCAAACAGCTATATTCGCAAACCAGTGGATTTTAACCAATTCGTCGAAGCAGTGAACCACCTGGGTCTGTATTGGCTGGTTATAAACGAAAAACCGCCCCTGCCCCTGTAACATGCCAAAAAACCTTCAATCAATAGTGTGCCTGAGGATTGGATGCTGAATAGTTTTATTGCTGGCCTGGTAAACAATGCTACCATGCTCCTTGCTTTGGTTCTGGTATACGAAACTGTAACCCCAAAAGGCTTCCAGAACCAGCTGTTGTTCAAGATAATCCAGGGTGTTCTTCTGGGTGGGATTGTAGTGGGGATCATTGCCAACGCTTCCGTGTTGTGGATGGGAGCGATTTTCGATACGAGATCTATCCTTTTGAGTTTGGCTGCTCTCTTTTTTGGGGCGATCCCTGCAGTGATAGCCGGTTTGTTTGCCATCTTTATCAGGTTATGTATTGGAGGATCAGGGCAAGTAACTGGAATATCTGTGATCGCCTCTTCAGTGTTATGGGGGCTTGTATTCCGCCATTTTCACAGTCGTTACAAAGTTCCCTACGGAGTTCGCGAGTTCGTTTCCCTTGGCTTGGTCACTCATATTGTCATGCTGGCACTGATGTTGCTTTTTCCCAAGGGAGAAGGATTTGAGGTTCTCAAACACATCAGTTTTCCTGTAATGGTGATATATCCTGTGGTAACTATCATCATGGGTTTAATGCTTTCCCGCAGCCAGAGGGTGAAGCAGGAAAGATTGATGATTGCCCGCAATGCTGAAAACTACCGCCAGCTATATGAATCTGCTCCCATCGCTTACCAGTCCCTGGATAAGGATGCCAATTTCATCGACGTTAACCAGACCTGGCTCAAAATCCTGGGTTATGAGAAACACGAGGTGATCGGCCGCAACTTTATGGAGTTCCTTTCCCCGGAAAGTCTTGAAGCCTCTTTGGCTTGTTTTGCAAGGTTCAAAGAACAAGGTTTTGTGGAAAACGTCGAACACACAATGCTGAAAAAGAACGGTGAAAAAATCATCGTCAGCATCAACGGCACCATTATGCGCAATGAAGATGGCAGCGTAAAGCAGACTCATTGCGTTTTTACAGATATCACGCAACGCCGTAAGGCTGAAAAAGACCTGAAAAGCATTGAATGGATGCTTTCTAAAAAACCGACTGAATTGCAAGTCACGTCTCCTTATGGTGATCTTACCCGGTTGAATACCGAACGTTTGATACTGGATTCCGTTGGTAAAGATGTTCTCCTGGGCTTGGTGAGCGATTTTCTTTCTCTGCTCGATACATCGGCTGCTGTATATGAAAAAAACGGGGATTATGCATTGGGAATTTTTGCTTCCTCTTGGTGTCAGTACCTTGATCTTGCTTCCCGAAATCTCTGTGACACAAAGGACAATGCCCGGGCTTTAGCATCAGGCAAATGGCATTGTCACGAGTCTTGCTGGACAAAAATCTCCAAACTCGCTATTGAAACCGGTGACATCATTGACCAAGAGTGCGCTGGTGGCCTGAGGCTCTATGCAGTTCCGATTAGCACATCCCAGGGGATTATCGGTGCGCTGAATCTCGGCTATGGAAATCCACCCACCGATGATGCCACTCTATCAGAGATTGCTGCAAAATACCAGCTTCCCATTGAAGATCTAAAACAAAGAGCAGGTGAATACCTAACCCGGCCACCATTCATTATCGACCAGGCAAAACATAAGCTTCATATCGCAGCCAGGATCATTGCCGAAATTGTGGAACGCAAGAATACAGAACTCTCCCTGATCAAAGCTCAGGAAGAACTAAACTCTTATTTCAACAATGCTCTCGATCTATTCTGCATCGCCGATACGGATGGCTACTTCCACAAATTGAACAATTCCTGGACAACGGTGTTGGGGTATTCCCTTGAAGATCTATCACATGCCCGGTTCCTGGATTTTATCCATCCAGATGATTATGAATCCACCCTTTCGATCGTCGGTACCTTAAAAGAACAGAAAGAAGTGCTAAGTTTCATAAATCGCTACCGTCACAAGGATGGCTCCTACCGCTGGATTGAGTGGCGCAGTTATCCTTCCGGTAAGTTGATCTATGCTGCTGCCAGAGACATTACTGATCGGTTTGAATATCAAAAAACACTTCAAAAAAGCGAGGCCAAATATCGCCAATTGGTGGAAACCGCTTACGAAGGAATTTGGATGCTGGATAGGCATGGAACTATAGTCTATGTCAACGACAGGGTGAAAGATATGCTGGGTTTTTCCCGGGAAGAGATGTTAGGCAAATCCGCTGAGGATTTCATTTTCTTCGATGAAGTCGAGGATCATCGTGAAAAAATGCAAGCGCGGTCCCGTGGTATCAGTGGACGTTTTGAACGCCGGCTGCTGAAGAAAGATGGATCGATTCTTTGGGTTCTGATCTCCTCCAATCCCCTCTACAACGATCTGGGAGAATTCGACGGAAACATCTCCATGCATACTGATATCACAGAACAAAAGGTGGCAGAAGAGCAAAAACGCATCTATACAATGAGCTTGGAAAACCAGGTTCAGGATCGCACTGCCCAGCTTCAGAACGCATACAAAGAGCTCGAATCTTTCTCATATTCTGTAGCGCACGACCTTCGTCAACCTCTTAGATCGATCTCTGGCTTCACCACCATCCTCAAGGAAGATTTTGGGAGCATCCTCCCCTTAGAGGCTCAAAAATATCTTTCCACCATCACCCGCAATGCTGAAGAAATGGATTTCATGATCAAAGCCCTCCTGGAGCTTTCCCAATTGGAAAGAAACCTCACTACCCTGCGTCCGGTAAACATGCAGGAAATCGTCTCCAAAATCCTCGATAGTGTGCTGGATAACGATGTCCGCTCCACTTTCATGATAAACATCGGAGATCTGCCCATTGTTATGTCCGACTACGTCCTGATAAATTCCGTATGGCAAAACCTCATATCCAATGCAGTAAAATTTACCCTGCCCAAAACCGAGCGGTCGATCACAATAGACTATTATCGAACCGAAGAAGAGATCATCTTCTTCGTCCGGGATTCCGGAGTCGGCTTCAATGACAAGTACAAGGAAAAACTCTTCGGTGTCTTCCAAAGGCTGCACCGCAAGGATCAATTTGATGGCACCGGCATTGGCCTGGCGATCGTGAAAAAGATCATCAACCGCCACAATGGCAACGTCTGGGCAGAAAGCAAGCTTGGAGAGGGCTCGACCTTCTATTTCTCACTACCGCTACAGGATGAAACCTAAGCTTTGGTCGATGCTTAATTTTCAGGAGGACTGAAATCGGGGTAAGGTGGCTAATGCCCTTGAAGGAGGGTAGTGGATTGCTAATAGAATGCGTTTTTGCATAGAATTTGTCTGATGTTTCCTCATTTCTCCGGGTTTATGGTACAAATATTGCACTTTAAAAAATCCATTAGTGCCTTGCATATCCCCCTGGGGATGTGTTGTTTAAGCAACTTAAAACCCTTTCAGCATAAGGTAGGTTTGGATATGAAACGCTTCTTGTTTTACGCCATAATGGTCTGTACCACGATGCTATATGCCATCACTATCGGTCCTCTGACAAATCTGGACTATCTTCCTCCCGCTTTGGACTTTAATTCTGAGACCGGCATTCAAGTGATTGATGGAATTGTATATCTTGTTTACACAGGGTTAATTGAGGAAGGTGGCTCAAGTTCCCCCGGGATCATATTTGCTTATGCTTTTCCACCTGCAGAATTCGAATATCAGGTTTTGTTTACACCTGACAACGATACATACGAAATGGGTGCTCCTTCGCTCAGCGTGGTTCCTCCCGAGCTTAAGGTTGCTTTCGGTTCCCGGATCTTCTGCTCCCCAAACATGGGGCAAAGCTGGGAGCATTTTCAGATGAACTCAAACGATCCCTATCCTCTTCTATGCTCCTCCGAATACGGCACTTATAGTTACAGCGTTCACCACGATCCCTTCCAAGGTGATTATCTGCATTTTACAAATAACGACGCATCTGTCTATGACACCTCAGTATATTTTTGTAGTAACGATGATTATCCCGGTAAGGTGAGGTCAAACTCGGATATTTTGTTAAAAAATTATGGTGATTGGCCTGTCTTCAGTGCACCCGTTATCACATCCGGCGTAGTTCATTACACACCCTCGGTACCCCCTGTGGATTCCGTGTTTCAGGGCGGTCTGTTTGAACATGCTCCCCGTTTGGAATTTGACTATCCTGCCCTGGAAAGCATTTATCAGGATGCTGAGGTAATCGGTGATTCCGAGGGTGAGAGCCAATTCTATGTCGCTGTTGCAGAAGGCACAAGACTGAATCTTATGCGCGGACGTATTTCCAACATAACACGCCAAACCATCCCAGGATATTCCGAATATCCTCCGGGTGAAAACCATTTATTCACAAACACGATCGCTGTTTGGGATACAATGTGGACTGATCTGGGATCAATACCTCTCACCAACCGACCCTTGTTATTTCGGGACAAGCTGTGGTTGAAGGGTACATTTTCCGGAAATGTGACCATAGCCTGCGAGGACAGCATTTTCCTGATCGGTGATATATTGCTCCAGAACACTCCCGTTGGCACAGCACCAGATGTCGAACCTGTCAACGACCAGGATCATGTGTCGCTCATCAGCAACAGGCAGATCCTGATCAAATATGGATATTTTGACCCCATAGACAGTGTTAATGTTCATCCGAATTGCGGACCGATAGAGGGAGGGATCTTTATATATGCCGACCTGATCACTCCCAGGATCAATGAGCGTCCTTTGGAGGATGGAGTCTTCACTTTCGAATACCAGCATCCCCATTCCAGTACCCCGACTGTTATGTTCGAGGGACAGCTTTATAGCTGGATAGATCTATATCGCCATAAATATCCCCAGTATGCGGCCAGTCCCTGGCCTCAGAATTTGGATTATCCCTGGGTGAATCCCCTTTGGCCGGAAGGCTCGCCGTATTTGGAAAGGGGCTCTGTGCATTTATGGGGTTCGGTCTATCAACAGCGCCGGGGTTTTCTGCACCGTTCGAAAATGAACACAGATATCAATCCCACTGGCATCTGGGATCTGGAACAGGGGTTATATGGTGGTACTTCAGGAGAGGCGATCGAGGATCCCATATTGGGGCTTAGCTTTGAAGCCCAAAATTTCCCCGGTGCCGAAGGTCAGGGTGTGGGCTATCTGAAAGATTTTCACTCCGATACCCGCCCCCTTGCCAGAGCCTCCAAATACCCCATCTTCGGTTTGGGTATGCGCTTGCACCGCCTCAATGAGGATGCCTCAGAAACCTTGTTTAGATATGTTCCCCTGAATGAGGAGGTGAGAACCAAATCAATGGATCGCCTGGGCGATCAGTTCTTGTTTCACTTGAACAATCAACTCATCACGTTCCAATCCGAATATCCCCAAACTCTGCCTGAGGGGTGGATGATCAAGGAAGCAAGATTAACAGGTCCCAATAGCACCATCCAGCTTTGGGATAGTTCAGTACCAGGCATCAAGAGGGAAAGATTGGTGCTGGCCGATCTGGCTCAGGGAGCGAATCAAAGCCTCTGCATGTACGAAACCACAAACAGCTTTTCCACCCTCAAACGCCTGGGGAACACTTTCCTGGCTTCTCATCTCGATCCCACGGGGGTGATTCACCTGAAAACCATGGAAAACTCAGGTTCCATCATTTCGAATACTACCTGGAACCCAGAACTCGACATCCTCTCCTTAAGTGATTTTACCTCCCGCAAAGGAAGCATTAGTTTTGCCCAAGCCACTGAGGATAGCATCTTTGCCCTCATTTGGGTCGCTGCAGATGACAGCACGGGACAACACCTTTATCTTGCTCCCGGTAACCTGGGATACAACTCTCTCCCCAGTGAAGAAGGCATTCCGGCTCTGATCAACCTTGCTTGTTATCCCAATCCTTTCCGGGAAAATCTCCTTATCAAGATCAACTCCCAAACACCCACCCCAGCCCAGGTAAGTATCTATAACCTCAAAGGCCAGAAGATTCGCTCCTTCCAAGCCCAGCTCAACCGGGGAATAACATCCGTCACTTGGGATGGAAGGGACAGCCAGGGAACCCTCTCTGCCAATGGTATCTATTTCATCAGAATCCATAACGGAACAAATAGTTACATAACCAAAACCCTGAAACTGAAGTAATGCCTGGTGGGGTGGCTGATCCTTATTGGACAGGGAAAACAGCCAGAAGCACCGCAGGCTGTGGAAAAAATACTACACATAGCATGCCATATATCCGATAAAACTTATATTTGTGGATCGCAAAATGCATCGCAAATAAGCATTCATTTTTGGCATGGATAGTAATATTTAGGATCGTTTGAACTTGTAGTTTGCTCGTAAGAGTTAAATAAATAATACAGTTAGGTAGGTACTTATGTTTAAGCTGACATGCTGTCTGTTGCTCTTATGCATATCTGGCTTTATTCATGCCATTCAATTCATGGATTTTGAGCCAATGCAGCAACTCCCTCTGGTATATGATTTTAACGGAGATCATGCCACTCACTGTGCTGATAGTACTGTTTATTTTGTTTACACAACAAGTGTCAACGAACCGCAAGCAGGCAAGGCCGTTTGTTTTGCTCAGATTCATGATTACGGACTTGCTTCATATCAACTGCTCTTTACTCCCCTTCCCAATGCTCAGATCGGGACACCCACACTGCTGATGAACTCACCACAAATTCACATCTCTTTCACCCGGGATGGCGAGCATTTCATCTATTACTCTCCGGATCTTGGTCAGAACTGGCAAGTGCAATCCTATCCTGCTCTGGATGCCGTACCTCTGCTTTATGAGACGCTTGACGGCTTGCAGAGCTATTCCGTTAAATATGACCCCTATGGCTCGGATTATGTATATTTCACGGAACAGGAATCCTCCACGAACGATACATCAGTATATTTCTATGGACCAGATGTCTTGTCTGGCAAAGTGCGCAGTAATTCCGCTCTCTGGCTCAAGCAAGCAGGAGGCGGGAACAACAATGGCTGGCCCACATTTTACGGTCAGGTAATAACCGCGGAGCAGGCAATGTCCGCATCCGGTGCTTTTCCTTTTGATATGGTCTTCCGGGGCGGTCTGGTTGAAAACGCGCCACCTCTGGAATATACTTATGATCTGCTCATTGGAGAACTGAGAAGGACGCTGCCAGCCATCGGGGATCCTGCCTGTGAAGATGATATCTATATGGCTGTGGTGAACGGAACTACAGTTGACATCATGCGAGGAATTGTATCAGATCCTGTGAGCGTGTTTGCCGATGTCTATTCCCAATATCCGCCCGCTACTGGAGATCCTCTTTGGAGGAATCTCTATGATGTGCGCGATACGACCTGGGTGCCTGTTGAAAGTCGTCCTTTGGGTGCTGGTTTCTTTTCGCACAACACACTATGGCTAAAGGGAACCTTCAGTGGAAATGTTACCATCGCTTGTGCGAAGGATATCTATCTTATCGGGGATATTCTGCTGGAAAACACAGCTCTTGGCTCTGCTCCGGATCAGGATCCCGTGAACACTCTGGATAAGGTTAGCCTGGTAAGTGAAAAGAGGATCATCATCAAATATGGTTACCGCGATCCTGTCACTGGTCTGCGGGTGCATCCCAATTGCGATACTTACCCCGGAGGTGTTTACATCTATGCGGATCTGATAACTCCAGTACCGGGAGAGAATAACT
This sequence comes from Candidatus Cloacimonadota bacterium, assembly GCA_028683635.1. Taxonomy (GTDB): domain Bacteria; phylum Cloacimonadota; class Cloacimonadia; order Cloacimonadales; family Cloacimonadaceae; genus JAQUHL01. The sequence goes on along the minus strand of JAQUHL010000011.1, from coordinate 3,860 downwards.
TTTCTGATGGTGTCTTCACTTTTGAATATCAACGTCCTCATGGCAGCACACCTTCATTCTGTATCGGAGATACCGTCTATCACAATATTGACCTGCACCGTAATCGCTATCCCCAAACTGCGGCTCAACCCTGGCCCCCAGAACTGGATTACCCCTGGTACAATCCCCTCTGGCCAGAACGGGCTCCCTACAAAGAACGGGGAGTGGTACATCTTTGGGGATCGGTTCTGCAGAGAAGGCGGGGATATCTCCACCGCAGTGTTTATGATACCGAATATCCCTCTAATGGCGTTTGGAACATTGATATTGATTACACTGGTGCTTCAGCAAATTCTATAATCAACGATCCCGTTACAGGGCTCACCCTTGCTGCGGTAAACTATCCTGGAGCTGCTGGTTCTGGGGTTGGCTATCAAAAGAATTATAACTATGATTCCCGGGTGATGAATTCCCAGCTTCGCAACACCCTCTTCGGCTTGGGCATCTGGATCCGGGATCCTGCAAACCCAGATCCATTGGGGGCAACCAGGTATATCCCCATGAACGAAGAGATCCGCAACAAGACTCTCGACCGGCTGGGTGAACAGCTCCTGTTTCATCTGAACAATACTTTTTACACTTTGGAGGATGCATATCCTCAAGATTTGCCCCCAAACTGGCAGATCAGCAAAGCCAAACTTTTGGATGAAAATAGAGTCCTCTCGGTTTGGGAGAGCGAGCAAAATGGCTTCACCATGCTCGAACTACGGATGATGGATCTGCAAACTGGCATTTCCACCCTTATTACCCAAACTCCTCAGCTGATAAGTCTTAGCTGGGGCTTCAGCAGGATTGGCGATCGCTATTTATTCTGTTACTCTGATATCAATTCATACACCGTCTCGATGAATGTGTTTGATACAGATTGTCAGCTTGTGGATAGCGGATGTTATGATGATTATATTGATTTCTTAGCCAACAAAAAGATCTATTGTACCCGGGGAGAGGGCAACGATCTCTACCTTTTGCTATGGCAGAGCTATCCCAATCCCATGGACAATACTCTCTATTTCTCAAAAGGTTCCCTGGAAACCAGCTCTGCTCCTCAGGAAGAGCAGATCCCATCCCTCTTCAAGGTTGCCTGCCATCCTAACCCCTTCCAGGAGCACCTTTCCATCCGGATACAAAGCAGTAAAAACCAGGCTGCCGAGATCAGCATCTATAACCTGAAAGGGCAATTGGTGCGCTCCTTCAAACACAATCTGAAAAATGGCATCAGCAATGAGGACTGGGACGGAAAAGACCAATCCGGCAGAGCCGTATCCAATGGCATCTATTATATTCAGATTAAAAGCACTGACTATAACAAAACAAAAAAAACCCTCAAACTAAAATAGCATTGCATAACCTACGCTGAGTGGCTTCCCGGTTCGCTCCTTTCTCCACTCGGCGTAGGTTGACTTTTTGGGGGAGAATACTTAATACAGTTTCCACTTTGAAATGACATAATCAAACGGGGCATAGGGCGGAGCCCCATACAATATTGGGTGGTGGACGGGAATAGATATACTAAAAATAAGCCTCACAACCATCATATTTGGAAGTCTGTATTTCGATAAATCGGGATGTGTAGTGATCTTACATGGAATATGGCTGCAGATCATTGTAATAACTAAGGGGCTTAAGCCCGTGTTACAAGGCTGCGCATACACGGTGGCACGGTCTTCAGACCGTCCGTTATCCATTATCGCTGAGCCACAAATTGCAGCTACGCCAATGATCCATCCGCATTATCCGCACAATCCGTCCATCCGTGTTCTACATGGACGTGTCTAACCATCCCTCCCTTCCTGTTTGAAGGCGTTAATCACTTCTTAATCTACTCTTAATCAAGCGTTAATAATTAACGCTTGATTAAGGGTAGATTAAGAAGTGATTAACGCCGTCAAGGAAGGAGTGACCATGGCAAAGTCCACGATTTCACTATTCCCAGCCAAAATACTGCAAGCCATGAAAGCTCTGAAGAATTTCTATTGACAAAACCATGTCCATTGCATATTCTTGTCTTAAGAGAAAAACAGTTATGGAGGAAAGATGACAGCTCTACGTCAAATATATCGTTGTGCCCTGTGTGGCAACGTTGTGGAAGTTCTTTTTGCCGGAGCCGGCGAGCTGGTTTGTTGCGACGAACCGATGAAACTTCTCAAGGAAAATTCCGTTGATGCTGCGGTGGAAAAGCATGTTCCGGTGCTGGAAGATCTTGGTGACAAGGTGAAGGTATCGGTGGGTTCAGTTGCTCATCCGATGGAAGAAAAGCACTATATAGCTCTGATCGAGGTCATTACCGAAAAGATGGTTCTACGCTATGAACTCAAGCCTGGAGACAAACCCGAAGCCATTTTCCCGGTCAAGATGGCAGACGTTCTCTATGCCCGTGAATATTGCAATCTGCATGGATTGTGGAAAAGCTAAAAGATAAGGAGAAAAGATAGTATGTCGTTCAAAGATACACGTACAGCAGATAACCTGATGAAGTCCTTTGCCGGAGAATGCCAGGCAAGGATGCGTTATGTTTATGCCGCCAAGACAGCCAAGAAAGAAGGTTTTGAGCAGATATCCAATATTTTCAATGAAACTGCGGAAAACGAGCGTGAGCATGCCAAGCTGTTTTTCAAGCATCTGGTGAAAAACGGCCTTGAAGGTCAGATGATGAATATCATGGCATCTTATCCGGTGGGGTGGTCTCCTGAGAGCACGCTGAACAATCTCAAATATGCCGCCGATGGTGAAAAGGAAGAATGGACAGAGCTTTATCCCATGTTTGCCGAGATAGCCGAAGAGGAAGGATACAAAGAAATCGCTCTTACCTGGCGTATGGTAGCCAAAGTGGAGAAAGAGCATGAGAAACGCTATCGCAAGCTCCATGATAACGTCAGAGATGAACTCGTTTTCAAGAAAGGGGACAAGTATTTCTGGAAATGTTTGAATTGCGGATACATCCATGAGGGAACAGAAGCCCCGAAGATCTGCCCCTGCTGTTTGCATCCCCAGGCTCATTTCGAAATTCATTACGAAACCTACTAAATGGAGGATAACATGCAAAAATACCAATGCATCGCCTGCGGATGGATCTATGATCCTGCCGAAAACAACAACATAGCCTTTGAAGACCTTCCGGATGATTTTGTCTGCCCCGAATGTGGGGTCGGTAAGGATATGTTCGAACCCATTGATTAATAATATAAAGGGGCAGGGCTTCATAGTCTTGTCCCTTAATATTTTGGGTCTGTCTATGGGGAACAAGTTTTTGATTTTTGGCTTGTAATCATTGGAGTAAAGAATGAGTGTACAAGATTTTAACGAAATCCTCGATTTTGCTGTGCAGCGAGAAGAGGAAGCAGTGCTTTTTTATCGTGATCTGCAGGAAAACGTAAAATTCGCGGATCAGAAAAAGATGCTCAAAGAGCTGGAAGCCATGGAGATGGGACATATCGTGGTTATCGAAAACATCAGGAAAAAAGGAAGCTACCTCGAAGAAGTGAAAGCTGTACCCAATCTCAAAATCAGCGAATACCTGGTTTCCGATGTGGAAGATCTCGACCTCAGCTATCAAAACATCCTGATAAAGGCAATGAAGCGGGAAGAGGCATCCACCAAGCTCTATTCCGAGATGAGTATCCGTTTTCATGACAACGAGATCAAGAGCCTCTTTCGCAAGCTTGCAGCCGAAGAAGCATCCCATAAATTGCATTTTGAAAGATTGTATGACGATTGGATCAGCAAGGATAATTAGACCAGTTCCCAAGATTCGATAATGCATATAGCGCTTGATACTACTCAGCAGCATGGTTCCATTGCCTTGGCTGAAAATGGTGTATTGC
>JAQUHL010000236.1 GCA_028683635.1 Candidatus Cloacimonadota bacterium | reverse complement strand
GCAAAGGCAACATTTTTGTTCTGATGAATGATCTTTACCTGAACTTCGTCGCCTGGTAAAGTGAAGGGGACAAACAGCGTTTTCCCCTTCAGATATCCAAGTCCATAGCCCAGGTGGGCAAGTTTTTCTATCTTGATTGTGTTTTCATCCACATTTTTATCTTTTCACTAATATTGATTGCACTATACTCTATATTGTTTTTAGCTTCTCCACTCTTTGAGGAATGCTGGGATGGGTGGCATAAAGCGAGGCTCTGTGCCGGTTGCTGATCTTGGCCAGGGCGAAAGAATCCTTCTTCTGCTGGGGAAAATAGAGGCTATCGATTTTCTGCAGGGCGGTGATCATTGCCCCGGGAGCGGTCAGGGAAGCTGCACCTGCATCAGCCCGGTATTCTCTTTGACGGGAGAAATAGCAGATGGGGATGTAGGCCAGCAACATCAGGACGTTTTCCAGCAGGATAATCATCATCCAATAGCCCAAGTACCCCAATCCTCCCCGGCGATTTTGCCGCATGGCATTGTCAATGGCAAAGGCCAAAACTCTGGCGAAAAACATCACAAAGGTATTGGCGACCCCGGTGAGCAGAGTCATGGTAAGCATATCACCATTGACGATATGGGAAAGCTCATGCGCAGCAACAGCCTCAATTTCCTCATCGTTTAGATTATCCACCAGACGGCTGGAAAAGGCAATGATGGAATTGTTCTTCGAGGCTCCGGTGGCGAAAGCATTCACTTCATTAGATTGATAAATACCCACTTCAGGGCAGGATATCTTGTGATAACTCGCCATTTGATAGATGGCGTTGTAGAGCTTCAGTTCCTTACCGGTTGCTTGATTGGGATCGATCACCTGGATCCTGTAGCTGCGCTTGGCAATCCATTTGCTCATGGATAGGGAAATGAAGGCACCTAACATGCCGAAAACCGAGCATATAACCAGCAGACCGGTGTAGCTTGCTGCATCCAGACCAAGGAAGCTGAGGATGATCGAAATCACGATCACCACCAGTAAGTTGGTTAAGAGGAACAATCCAATTCTGCGCATGGCATTTATCTCCTATTTCATCAGCATTATCTTGCGGGTGCTGGTTCCCTGCCTGGTTTCTAGCCTCAGATAGTAGATTCCGCTGGGCATGGTGCTGCCCTTGGCATCCTGTCCGTTCCAGGTAACTGTGTGATTTCCCGAGGGGAGAATCCCGTTTACCAGGCTGCAGATCTTCTGACCTTTGAGGTTGAAGATCCCAAGCTCGACAGCAGAGGCTTCTTTCAGGCTATATTTGATCGTGGTGCTGGGGTTGAAGGGATTGGGATAGTTTCCCTGGAGGGCGGTCTGCAATCCGGGAGCACTGGTGTCCTCATTCGCAGTCCAGTTCACCAACACAGAGTTCGATGCTGCTGATTCATATTCATCAAAGAAAACTGCGGTTACAAAGTAAGTATATTCGATGTATTCCAGGTCTGCATCTGTGTAAGAACCCTGGATTTCGTTCGTTTCATGGATCATGACGTCATTACGGTAGATCCTGATGCCAGTCACACCCCAGGGAATAATGCGTTCTGCTTTTCCTTCATCGCCATAGGTCCAGGACAAGGTAGCATAGGGGGGAGGTATTGTACCGTTAGGCCATACTTCGAGGAAGGGAGCATAGATCTCAGCCTCATCGATATCGCTCTCGAAACGGGAAGTTAAAAAATCACCTTCAGCCCTGGAATTGGGGATCCCGATCAGGCCATGAACAGGGAGTTGAGGGATCGGAGAACCGATGTATTCCACGTCATAGAAGGTAGTGCGGAAGTTAAAGCTCTGGGTCCCTTCCAGATTAGTGATCTGATAGATTTGCCCATTGACGAAATCACCTTCGTCCTGGAAGCATGCTCCGGTTACTCTGACCAGGCGGGATTCATATTGCTCAAAGTTATCCGTCAGATCCTGCAGAGTCACATCCACAGGGGGAAAATTATAATTCGAGCTGGGTGGCCCAGGATCGAGAGCAGGGATCAGTTCCAGCATGCCATTGTATTCGCTCAGTTGCCCGGTCAGGCCCAGGAAGCCATCGTTGAGGTTATACTGGCTGGCAATCACTCCCTCAAAATCGTCAATCAGGATACCGGCTGTGTTATCCTGGACATATTTTTGATTGCGGTAGCTTTGGGTGAATGTGACTACTGCTTCACCCATCAGGCGATAATAGTTCGATCCTGTGGCTTGCTGCCGCAGTTCGGCAATGGTTGAGACGGTGATGGGATACACATAGTTCGCAGTATTGATTGCTGAAGGCGGCATCTCAGGTACGTATGCGATCGCCTTCAGAGTGGTATTGGAGCTCACCTGGAGGGGAGTGCTGTAAACTGCCGAGGAAGAACTGGGATCGCTGCCATCGGTGGTGTAATAGATCGTGGAATTTGGCGTGGCACAGCTGAGGGAAACATTTATCGGCCCAAAATATACTCCGGCGGGCGGATCGAAGCTGGGTGCGCTCACCGTTCCGCTGGGATCCTGGAAATCGGAGGCAAATCTGGCTGTGAAATAATCGCCATCCACCCTGGAATTGGGGATGCCCACGATGTCTTTCGGAGTTTGGGGAATGGTAGTACCGATATAATCCACGTCATAAAAAGTGGTTCTGAAATTATAGGTAACACCGCCAGAACTGGTTTCATACACCACTCCATTGGCAAAACTGCCGGGAGTGGCAAAACTTATTCCCTCGATCCTGATCACCCGGGATTCATAGTCGTCGAAATTGTCCACCAGTTCCTGATAGGTGGTACTAACCGGAACGATGGTATTATTAGCCGAGCTGGCGGGCGGGAAGTTCATCGCGGGCGTGAACTGGATCATTCCTCCATACTCGGTAATCTTTCCGGCGATTCCGGTAATACCGTCATAGAGGTTGTAAGTTGTGGTCACAACTCCGGCCAGATCATCGATCAGGATTCCGGCCGTGTTATCCTGCACGAATTTCTGGTTGCGGAAGACCTGCTGAAAGCTGAGGATCACTGGATTTGTCACCTGATAGACGGTTACTCCATCCGGAGGCATGGAACGCAAGGCGGAAAGATCGGCTACGGCAACTGGGAAGGTATAGGTAGCAGTGGCAACATTGCTATTGGTATATCCATCCGCAACCGCCATGGCTTTGACGACCGTGGTGTTAGAAATCGTGATCGGAGTGCTATATACAGGTGAAGTAGGGGTGGGAACACTGCCATCGATGGTATAATGGATGGTGGAACTCTCCGTAGTACAGGTGATAGATACCGACTGGGGAGTGGTGTATAAGCCCGTTGGGGGGGTGAATACGGGAGTGGCAACTGTGTTTCCGGCACCATAAGCTGTCCAGCCAATGTTATCGATTGTGAGCTGACGGTTGGTTGATCCTCCCTGGATATGCCGGATTTCGATCACCACATTGCCCTGGATATTGATATCATTCACCTCGAAAAGATGAATGGTGGGATCTGCTCCTGTAGGCGAGCCAAAGATCTGGGAATCGGCAACCCACTGATCATTGATATAGAGGGCTACCTGCCTGTCTCCGGCAGAAGTATAGGCTTTTCTGAGCTGAGCCGAAAAACTACCGATCC
>JAQUHL010000235.1 GCA_028683635.1 Candidatus Cloacimonadota bacterium | reverse complement strand
GTATATCTGGGGTACCATTCCAAAGGACCATGTGCCACAATAATCAACGATTTGGTGGGCAGGATTCAAGCTGGTAATCTTGGCTATGGTGTTTATCTGGGGCAACGTCAGTTTATTGCAAACGTCCTGCCCATATCTCAATACGGTCAGGATTTTCTCCAGACAATAGAGGAATCCAGCAGTATTGATACAGCCATCAGAAGAGACCAGGTTCTGGGCATTGATTCTGACGAGTACAAGATCATCATGGAAATGATGCCACTTGAACAAAACAAACCGCCCCAAAAATCAAAAGAACAAAAGGTAAAAGGAAGGGAAAGCGTCAGGGTTATGGAAGTTCTGGCGGAAACTAACGGACAAAGAATTAATGGTCGATTCAGCAACGTGTATCAAGTGCGGCAGGAAGAAAACCACTATATCTCTTTCTTATGATGCTAATTTCACATCCTGAAGGCAAGGGATTCAGAGAAAAGCCTTTGGAGGTTCACCTGTCAGGTGTTACAAGCTTGGCACTTAACAAGTTCCAACAGCTATCTTTGGATCTGAAGGTGATACAAGCTAACGATTTTCTACACATCCTTGAAGTTACGTGTCTGCTGCATGATATTGGTAAAGCATCGTCATATTTTCAGAGATATCTCCGTGGAGGTATAAAAAGCCCTCACAGCAACCATAGTCTGATATCTGCCATAATTGCCTGGCAGAATTTGCAAGGTCATCAGACTGCCTGTAGATATGCCAGTCTGGCTTTTAAAGTTATCCAGAGACATCATGGAAACCTAAGTTCTTTTTACGAGAAATATCTCACGGAACTACCAGGTATTACTGTTCTCGCTGACATATACGACGATATAGTTATACAAACCAGCAAACACCAATCCTTTGCAGAATTCTTAGGATCACACAAGCTCAGTTTAAATAATCCCGGCAGATCTGGACTCAAGGATATCTTAGAGGAAATCGTATTTTTTGACCCCGCATCGGAGTTCGATCTTAAAGAAAAAGACGCTGTAGAACTCTTTCTGTTGATGAACCTTTTATTTTCATTGCTCACTGATGCGGACAAGCATGATGCTGCTCGAATTGAGCCGGTAGATAACAAACCTCTCTTATCATTATTTGATCTCAACCCCAACTGTGTTATTCGCGAAAAAACGGGAAAAAGTCCTCTCGATAATATTAGATCTACTTTTAACCGCTCAATAGAAACTCACTCAGAGATCATTCCAGATCATCGCTTGTATTCGATAACTGCGCCTACAGGAACTGGTAAGACATATGCCTGTATGTTTTTTGCACAGCGCTTGTATGAATTGCTGGGGGAAAAACGAAGGCTCATATATTGTTTGCCCTATACATCGATCATTGACCAGAATTACGATGAATTCATGAAAGTGCTGCTAAGTAATGGAAACATAACCAGGGACCAGGCGAACATCCTTATAATCAAACACCATTATCTAAGTGATCCTTTTGAGCAAAAGAGTGAAGAAGATCCAGATTACGACTATCAAACCTATCTGAATGAATTGATGTTCGCTGGATCATGGTCTAACCTTTGTGTAGTTACCACATTCGTTCAACTATTCGAATCATTGGTCGGGGCCAGGCAGTCCATGGTACGTAAGCTACATAATATCATTAACTCGGTGATTGTCCTTGATGAGATACAAAGCCTTCCTGCCAAGTACTTTCCTCTGATGCGCTCAATGTTTCAGATACTTGCCGAGCGTTTTCATACCTACATACTCACTTGTACGGCTACTCATCCCTTCATTTATACTTCCGGATCGTACACAGAACTATGCAATATAGCTGATTTCAATCATCCTGTCCTAAACAGGGTGCGTTTACGGATAATGCGGAAAAAGATGACAGTTGAGGAGTTTTGTGAAAGTCTATGTCTTGAGGACATCCCGAATGCCCTAATAGTAATGAACACCAAGAAAGCCGCGATTAGTTGCTATTATGCCTTGCGGGAAAGATATGAGTACACCCACACCGTATACTGTCTCACAACACTGCACATCCCTTTACAAAGAAAGGAAATACTGGCCAAAATCAGGAAAGAGCTGATGGAACAGAAACCTGTGATACTGGTTTCCACTCAATTGATAGAGGCAGGTGTTGATATCAGTTTTAGCAGAGTATATCGTGATCTTGGACCTATTGATAGCATCATCCAGGTGGCTGGACGCTGCAATCGAAGTTCGGAGCTTGGTGAATTGGGTGGAGAAATGTTCCTGTATCACATTGTAGGGGATCGTGGAAGTCTTTGCGAACATGTTTATGACTCCTATCTGATATTTAAAACCTTGGAATGCCTGGAACAAGATGAGTATTGCAGCCTAGGTTTCCCATCTCTGGTCGAATCATATTACGCAAGCCTGCAAATTGAGTTACAAGCCAGATTGTTACTTAACGCCATGAAAGAACTCAACTATGATAGACAGGTAGTGAATACCACTCCTATCCAGGATTTTCGTATCATTGAACAAGATTATGCATTCAATACTTTATTCATAATAGTAGATGTTGTTGCGCAACAGGCTATGGATGAGATTCAACGAACACAGGCAGTGTTGAAAGATTCCTCAGGACTTTCCGAAGAACAATTATCAGAGTGTAAACTCACTCTTGCCAAGGCTCACAGGATGTTGAGGCCATATCAGTTAAATCTCACTCGGTCGGAGCTAAGTAGTTACAGTGTTAAGATGTCGTTTTTCAATAAGCTTGCTGACAATATTTATTATGTGCCTCTTGGGCAAATTGAGAACTGCTACGATTATCATACGGGTTTTTTGACAACCCCGACAGGTTCAGGATCCTGTTTCAGTACGTAATGGAACTCTATCTCAACACCTACGGTTCCTCTCTCCGCAAGAAAGACGATATGTTTGAAGTCTATGTGGAGGGCAAAAAGACCAAGCTATCTCCCCAGAAGATCTCGAGCATTGTGATTACCAATGCGGTGCAGATCAGCTCGGATGCTATAGAGCTGGCCATGGAACACAACATCGACGTGGTGATGCTTGATAAATATGGCAATCCCTATGCCAGGGTGTGGTTTCCCAAGATCGGCAGCACTGTTTTGATTCGCAGGGCTCAGCTTGAAATGCTCTCAGACATCCGGGGCATGGATTTCATCAAGCGCTGGATTTGCATCAAGATCATGCGGCAGTATCAGTTTGTTTCCAAATTGATCTCCAAGCGGGACTCTGTGGATCCGGAACTGAAAGCTAAAGCTGGAGCAATGAGACAGTATGCCAGCTCGATTATGAACTGCGAAGGCACTTTGGACGAAAAGGCCTCCAGTCTTATGGGATGGGAAGGCTCCGCCTCCAAGCTATATTTTGGTATTCTTACGCAGCTTATCCCACCTCCCTACAGCTTTGATGGCCGAAGTACCAGGCCTGCCAGGGACGCTTTCAACGCCTTTCTCAACTATGCCTACGGCATCCTGTATTCCAAGGTGGAGCGTGCTTTGATAATAGCCGGTCTGGATCCCTATATCGGTTTGTTGCATAGTGATAACTACAACAAAAAGAGCTTTGTCTTCGATTTCATCGAGCCTTTCAGGATTCTGGCTGATG
>JAQUHL010000234.1 GCA_028683635.1 Candidatus Cloacimonadota bacterium | reverse complement strand
ATTCACTAAAACTGGCAGGAGACAATACAGTTTATGGTGAGGGCGTCTTTGAATCCAGTTCTGGCTCTTATTTCCAGAGGGAGACACCGGCCGGCACAATCTATTATGAATATGCCGAGGGAGATACGACTGCTACCTACAACGTTGTGTTCAGCTATGTGGGATATGGTATGGGGGATTATGAAGAGTATTCCACCGGAAAATACCGTTTTGTAGGTTCAGGACTGGGCTCCTGGTTACCACAGAAGAGGCTCATGCCACCGGCAACACGCATGAACCTGAACACCATTTTGTCCTATGATGCTGAAGTTCTCAGCCTGGGAATTGAGGGACTTTATGGTTATCAGGATAAGAATACATTATCTTCCCTCGATGATAATGACAACAAAAGCCTACTGCTCTATGCCTATGCACGTTACAAACCTGATTGGGATATATTGAAACCCTCAGTTAAAGCAGATTATGAGGAAAAAAGTGCCAATAGCTATCTCTTTGCCGAAACCAGTGAACCGGAAGCAGATCTCAGTGGGCTCGATACAGAGGCTTCCAGCGCAGAGAAAGCCCAGATGCAGAGTAATCTGAGCCTTGATCTGAACTATGGGGGTGTCTTTGTTCCAGGCATAAGTTACAGGTTAAAGAGGATATATGGGCTCTTTGAACAAAATTCTCTGCGTTCAAACTACGCTCTGCAAATGGCTCTATTTGATGTGAAGGGGAGTGATTTCGTAATGAACCTGAATGGCTCACACACCCTTGGAAAACAAGTTTATTATGATTCCCGGCAAAGCAGGCTTCAATATCACAATCTGCTAAGCTCATGGCAGTACCGGATTTTTACCATCAGTGCAGATGGCTTATATAACAGCGTCCAATACTCGAACTGGCAGGTTCAGGCACTTTCGACCAGATACCAAAAGCTATCTCCTGGTATCGCACTGAGTTTTAAACAGGGCTTCAGTTCCATACTAACCTATACCTACGATCAAAATGATAAAGCAGAAACCGATACCTCTCCCTGGATAAAATATTCTTCCTCAAATACATATAATCTGCGTCAAAATATCAGCACTCCCAACCATACTCTTGAGCTCGATGCTTCCCATCGACAGGTTAAGTACTTCGATAGCAGCACCTCGAATACCAGTTACGAGCTCGTCACCCTGCGTTCCAACCACAATTTTCTGAAAAGAGCAGTTTCTCTGAACACAAATTACCAGTTGAACCAAAACGAGTTTTTCCCCAAGATCCGGGAGTTCCAATATGTAGGCAGCGGTCAGGGAGCCTACGATGCAGATAGCACCTATGTGGGAACGGGTGATTATGACTATGTATATTTGAGTGGGGAAGTGGGGCAGCTCAGTGCCGAAATCAACGGACAGCTCAACCTCTATATCCGTCCCGGATATCTCACTCAAAACAGCACTTTGCGAAGGTTTCAAACCGATCTTTCCTTCCAGGCCACGGAGCAATCTTCTCTTCGCAACGACTATGGGCTATATCTGTTTTTACCGGGTAGTGTTTATTCCCAGGATCACACAATCTACGGCAGGCAAGCATATCTGCAAAATCTGTGGATCGATCTGCTTGCCAACAGACTCACCGGGCAGCTTCAGTATGAGGTGATCCGCTCTCTTGACCAGCGATATAGCGATCCCTATAGCCCCAATGCCCTGATCTATCGCAGTTTCAACCAGAACCGGGCAATCGAATTCAATCTGAGATCAGCTTTCAATTACAGACTCAGAGGGCAGTTTGATAGTGAAGAGGACTCCCGTTATGATTCTGATATCGAAAATTATGCATTGTCGCTACTGATTCAACGCTATCTATCTCCTCAAACTTCAGTGGAGATCAGCTTGGAAGGAAGTCGTGAAGAGGGCAACGATAGATCCCAAACTACCGGTTACCAAATGGATAGCTATGCTATAAAACCTGCCTTGAGGAGTGTCTGGATGCAAAAATACCGCCTAACTGCCAGCTTTAGCTTCCGTTACAACGACCGTCAGGGCAGTGAATACTTGACCTTTCTCAGGGACAAACGCCAGGGATTTATCTCCTTATGGAATCTCGCTGTCATATACAAAATGAATAGCTTCAGCACCTTCAGTCTTGAATATAGCGGGGATAGCTATCCCGAACAAAAAACTGCCCATCAACTGCGATTGGAGTTTAAAGCCGAGTTATGAATATGATTTTTAATCTTACTGCTCTTGATTTTGCCATAGTGCTGCCCTTTATCTTCCTGGCAGGATTTATTGATTCTGTCGCCGGTGGTGGAGGATTGATTTCTTTGCCAGCCTATTGGACAGCGGGCTTGCCGCCTCACATCGCTTTGGGTACAAATAAGTTTTCATCTTGCCTGGGAACAATCTTTTCTACCAGAAACTACCTCAAGGCCAACATGATCGATCTGCCGGTTGCTTTGTGTTCTGCAGTTCTGGCACTGTTGGGTTCCTGGCTGGGAACTCGCACTGTTTTGATCGTATCCTCATCATTTTTGAATTATTTGCTGGTGGTCATGATTCCGGTTGTTACCTTTGTGAGCCTGATTCGCAAGGATTTTGGTTACCAGAACAAGGCGTACCTGATCTCCAGTTCCACCCGGATGCTGTTGGGAGGCCTGGCTGGTTTGACAATCGGTTTTTACGATGGTTTTTTCGGGCCTGGCACCGGCACTTTTCTCATTCTCTTCTATGCACTTGCGCTCCACTATGATCTGATGTCCGCCAATGCCAATACCAAGGTCGTTAACCTGGCATCCAATATCGCCGCCCTGATCACCTTTGTAGTTGCAGGGAAGGTATATTATCCCCTTGCCATTCCTGCAGCAGCCTGTGGAATTGCAGGAAACATCATCGGTTCCAAACTTGTGATCCTCAAGGGTAACAAACTCATCAAAAAGATCTATATCATTGCCCTGGTCTTGCTTTTCCTGAGGGTGGTCTATAACCTCATATCATAGCATACTGCCGCAATATCTTTAAAGACCGTTGCACATCCCGATTTATCGAAATAAAGACTTCCAAATATGCTGTTTGTGAGGCTTTTTTTTATAAATCTATTCCCGCCCACCACCCTAAAAGGAGTAGTGCTTTTTGAACAGGCAACTCCGTCACCTCTGTCGACCGGAGCTCGACAGCCCAAATAGGGGTGGTGACGTCCTCGTCACCACAAAGCTATATGCTTTCTGAACAGGTAACTCCGTTGCTTCTGTCGACCGGAGCTCGACAGCCCAAATAGGGTTGGTGACGCCCTCGTCACCACAAAGGGCTAATTCTTTTTTCTACTTCCGTACAGGGGCTCTGGCTTCGCCTCGCACCCTGCCTATGATCTGTCGCCCACCGGGCTTTCCCATCATCTCCTTACTTGAAGGCGTTAATCACTTCTTAATCTACCCTTAATCAAGCGTTAATTATTAACGCTTGATTAAGGGTAGATTAAGAAGTGATTAACGCCTTGGAACGAGGAAAAACCAGGAGGATTGGGAAAGTCCATTGAGTCCATAGAAAGTCCAATGAGCCCATGTAGTCCACTAATCTTGCTTTTGAAGCTTGCTCAGTGGCTATCCCATTTCTCCTGGCTAAGGTGAGATTATATTTGTTTCCTG
>JAQUHL010000233.1 GCA_028683635.1 Candidatus Cloacimonadota bacterium | reverse complement strand
CCGTGGTCTGCGGTGCAACCTATGGCAGAATTAAGAAGATGGAAAACGAGCGGGGCATGGAAATCAAAGAACTCGGCCCTTCAGATGTAGCCATCATCTATGGTCTGGACAACGTTCCGAAAGCCGGGGATACCATCAATGTGGTAGATTCCGAGAAAACCGCCAGATCCATAGCCACAGAACGTCAACAGGTTCGTTTTGAGCGGGAAAAGTACCAGAATAAGGCCTCCTTGCAGAATATCTTTGCCCGCATGGTTGAAGACCAGATGAATGAGCTGAAGATCATCCTCAAGACGGATACGGACGGTTCTGCAGAAGCTATAGCAGATTCATTCCAGAAGCTTTCGAACAACGAGGTTACGGTCAATATCCTCCATAAAAGCGTGGGTGGAATCAATGAGGCGGACATCAATCTGGCCTCTGCCTCAGATGCAATCGTGATCGGTTTCAACGTTCGTCCCAACCAACTTGCCCGGAAACTTGCCGAAGATGAAAACATCGAGATTAAGATCTATCAGGTCATCTATGATGCGATCGAAGACGTGCGAAGCGCATTGGAAGGTATGCTCAAACCTGAATTTGAGGAGCAATCGATCGGATCGCTGGCTGTTAAACAAATCTTCAAGATGAAAAAAATCGGAACCATTGCAGGCTGTTATGTGGAACGCGGAGTGGTTCAAAAGAATTGCCTGGCGCGGATCTATCGCAACGATGTACTGATCCAGGACGACAGCCTTTCTTCCCTCAAACACTATCAAAATGACGTTGCTGAAGTGCGTGCCGGATCGGATTGCGGAATTACTCTCAAATCCTTCCAGGATATCAAAGAAGGCGACGTGATTGAATGCTTTGTGGTAAAGCAAGTAGATAAGAAACTGCAATGAAATCATATCGGATCCCCAGGCTTCAGGAAGAACTGAAAAAGATATTCAATATCGCTCTCACTCAGCAGATTAATGATCCGCGCCTGGCTTGGGTTACAATCACAGATGTGATCATTTCCAAAGATTTGCGTTATGCCAAGCTCTATTATTCACATTACAACAATCCCTCAGATCATGAGACGATAAAAAAACAACTGGTACAAAGTACTGGATTTTTCAAAAAACAAATAGCAGGAGCCAAAATTATGAGAAGCATCCCCGAGCTTAACTTCTTCTACGATGAAACCGAGGATCGTGCTGAAAAGGTGGATCGTTTGTTAGCCACAGTCAAGGATGATTACGACGATGACGATGAATATGATCCTGATATAGATATCGACGATTTTCTCGATGACGATGAATTCTTCGATTACGACGAAGATGAAGAAGAAGAAGATTATGATGATTATGAAGACGAAGAGGATGAAGATAATTAAAAGCCTCTCACACTGACTGATTGTAAACATATCAAAAATCGTCGGTAACGACGGTTTTTTTATATAGATTGGCCTGCCAACGTCTCTTGGATGGGTCACCAAAGTCCAAAGAATGATGTTTTCAAGGCTTCAAACAGACCTTGATGCCACTGGGTAGAGGGATGATACCCAAGAGAATAAAAAAGCTTCAGGATATATTAAATGGATGAGAATATAGAAATTCAAAGCAAGGTATTGAATCTATGTGAAAGAGGTCAAAGCCTGGCAATAATGTCCCACGTCAATCCCGATGGTGATGGCTTCTGTGCCTCGCTTGCTCTTCAGTCAATTATCAAAGCACAAGGTATAGTCGCAGAAATTGTGGTTGATGACCTGAAGCTTGATAAATATAAACACCTGATCCATGATGCCACCATCACAGAATATGAACCGGATCTTGCCTATGAAAACGTTATCGTGCTTGATTGTAATAACCTGGGAAGGCTGGGAGAGCGGAGAGAACTCATTGCCAAGGCAAAAAGGGTTGTGGTGATCGATCACCATATTCTGGAAAATGATGCTATCCCCAACCACTACCAGTATATTGGAACACATCATGCCAGCGTGGGCATCATTCTGTTCAATGCCTTCCGCACCAGGATGGATGGACTTGATCCATTGATCAGAAAACAGATATCGGAACAACTCTATACCACAATATTGAATGATACAAACAACTTCACAAATGCCAATACCAACCCTGAAGTGTTTGAAGTAGCCTCTTGCCTATGTGCCTGGGGGATCAAGCCTAAGGAACTGTATCAGAATTACTTTCAAAATCATAGCCCTGCCGAGATCTCTTTCATCGGGGAAGTACTATATAGGGCGGAAACGGCATATCACAACCGCATCTTTTTTATGTATTCAACCCTGGAAATGCTTGAGCGTTATGGTCTGGGGACAGAATCCACTTCTAATATGACGATATGGGCTCAGGGGTTAAAAGGAATCGAAGTGATCATTTACATGCGGGAAGAAGCTGAGGATAGATACCGTTTCAGTTTGCGCTCGCCGGTGCTGAACGTGAACCAGATTGCAGTAACCTATGGTGGCGGTGGGCACAAAAACGCTTCCGGGTGCACTCTGCATGGAGTTTTTAACCATGTGAAAAAAGAGATCCTGGACAAAGTGATTAAAGGATTGGCCAGTTCATGAATCCTGCTCCCAACCCTGATCAATCCGGCTTTCTCCTGATCGATAAACCAGAGGGGCTCAGCTCGTTCGATGTCATTCGGGCTCTGCGGAAGATTAGCGGCATCAGAAAGATCGGCCACACGGGTACCCTTGATCCCTTTGCCACAGGTCTGATGATCTATTGTATGTCACGATACACACGCATTGCCTATCTTCTGGAAGCCCGTGACAAAACCTATCATGTAAAGCTAAAGTTCGGCGAGAGAACCGATAGCGGGGATCTGACAGGAAAAGTAATTGCCCGGTCGGAACACGTCGTTGATAATACTGAGCTTTCTGCACTCAAGGACTATGTTCTTGGCTTGAAAAGGCTGCCTGTACCGATATATTCTGCCGTCAAACTGGATGGCAAAAGGGCCTACACCTATGCCCGGCAAGGCTTGGATATTGCTATCCCGGAGCGGGAAACCAGGATCTATAATTTTGAGATTCAAAGCTTTAATTTCCCCTACCTCGAATATATCTGCCAGGTTTCCAAAGGCACCTATATCCGGAGTCTCAGCGAGCAAATCGCCTTGTTCCTGGGAACTTTGGCACACACGGTAGCCTTGCGCCGGGAGGCCATCGGAAACATCACTCTCGAGCGCAGTGTGAATCTCGATATCCTGGCTAAAGAAAACTGGCAAAACTATCTGGTTGATCCTGCTTACCTGCTATCATCCAACCAGTCTGTCATATGCAATGAGGAGCAAATCTCCACTCTGCTTATGGGCAGGACTATTAGCCTAAGCGGTGAAGATTGCGACGATCTGCTTGTTTATGACAGCTCTGGCAGGATAATGAGCATCGGAAAACTTTTTACGGGGATTCTTAGCCCCAAAATCAATCTCGGGTACTGAAGTGGATACGATAATCAGTATTGGCACCTTCGATGGCATGCATCTGGGTCATCAAAAGCTCTTGAGTAAGATGCGCAATCTTGCCAAAAAACACGATCTTCACTCTGTCCTGATAACCTATGACCAACATCCTCGTTACACCCTGGCCCACAACCGGGATTTTGCCATCCTCAGCCCCACCCTGGAAAAGCT
>JAQUHL010000010.1 GCA_028683635.1 Candidatus Cloacimonadota bacterium | reverse complement strand
GCTGAGCCGAAAAACTGCCGATCCCGCCAGCAATGGGATCGCTATAGATCTTGCTGGGAACTTCGGAACGGCGCAGGATCATTCCATTGCCTTCAATTTCGTTGTTATTGGTCCCTGCAATTGCACCGGTAGCGTGCAGATAATTCCAGGTGATACCGTTGTTTCCCTCGAAATTGCCGTCAACATAGGCAGTTCCAGTATAGGTGAAATTGTCAAAGGTTTCAAGCCCCTGAGCACTTAAGCCCAGAGCAGCAAGAACCAAGCTGAGAATCAGCAAACTTCTGGTCATTATTGCCTCCAGGAAAGATGTATTTTCTTTGTAGTATTACTCTTTCTTATCCGGCGCATTTTCTTCAGTTGCCCCAATCAGTCAAGAAAAACTTCGTTGTCTGGCCATACTTCACCAGGACAAGTGTGAGCCTTACTTGACAGCGTTAATCACTTCTTAATCTACCCTTAATCAAGCGTTAATTATTAACGCTTGATTAAGGGTAGATTAAGAAGTGATTAACGCCTTCAAGCAAGGACCATTGAATAAGTCCTGGAGCAAGATCGGCCGAGAATAACAGGAGTAACGATCACAGTAATAACGAACTGGAACAACGAATAACGATGTCGCCTTCGTGAAAAAGAAAGTAATTTCGGGAAAGCTCTTGACTAAAATCAGAGCTAAATTTCTTTGAAAAAAACATAATTTTCTGTGATGGAGGAATCATGAAACACGTCGTTGTAGTATGTGCAAAGCGCACTGCAATAGGAAATTTCGGAGGGGTTTTCAAGGATGTTTCAGCCATCAAGCTTGGCGAAACAGTCTTAAGAGCAATTCTATGCGAAACCGGGGTAGATCCCAAACAGATCGATGAAGTGATCATTGGAAATGTTTGCGGGGCAGGACAGGGCCAAAATGTTTCCCGGCAGATTGCCATCAACTCTGGCCTTCCTGTGGAATTGCCCGCCTACACTGTGAACAAAGTCTGTGGATCCGGAATGAAGGCAATCGCTCTTGCAGCCCAGGCAATTCAAAGCGGGGATGCTGAGATCGTCATTGCCGGTGGTGCTGAGAATATGAGCCAGATACCCTATGCGCTTCCTGACCTGAGATGGGGATCAAAAATGGGTGACAGGACGATCGTTGACCTCATGATCAAAGACGGCCTGAGCGATATTTTCAATAATTACCACATGGGTATCACTGCCGAAAATCTCGCTGGCAAATATAACATCAGCAGATATGATCAGGATTTATTTGCCTGCAAAAGCCAGAATAAAACGGAAGCGGCAATGGTTTCGGGACGGTTCACTGACGAGATCGTGCCGGTAATCATTCCCCAGAGAAAGGGCGATCCCCTGCGTATAGATCAGGACGAAATGCCCCGTAAAGGCGTTACCCAGGAGAGCCTTGCCAAATTGCGTCCCGCTTTCAAAGCGGATGGAACGGTCACTGCTGCCAATTCCTCCGGGATCAATGACGGTGCAGCACTTTTGATGCTGATGTCCGAAACAAAGGCACAGGAACTGGGGCTGAGCCCCCAGGCATATCTTGTCGATTCGGCAAGTGCGGGTGTGGATCCTTCCATCATGGGCTTTGGTCCTGTTCCAGCCATCAAGAAAGTGCTCGCCAAGGCAAATTGGAAAGCCTCCGATATCGAACTTGCTGAGCTGAATGAAGCTTTTGCTGCCCAATCCCTTGCCGTATTGAAGGGGTTGAAAGAGGAGGGGCTGGAGCTAAATGAAGAAATTATCAACGTCAATGGCGGAGCGATTGCGCTGGGGCATCCGATTGGTGCCAGCGGAGCAAGAATCATTGTTACTCTCCTGCACGAGATGAAGAAAAGACAGGTGAAAAAAGGTCTGGCTTCACTATGCATTGGTGGGGGAATGGGAATTGCATCATTGTGGCAGTGCCTCTGAAGACAAAGGAGATAAAGATAAATGAATAAGAAACTCAAACTCGATAAAAGCCTGGCAATGTTCGAAGCCGCCCAGAAACTTGTTCCCGGGGGAGTTGCCGGGATCCGCAGACCCTATAACTTCGTGATTGGAGAATACCCCATCTACTTCGAAGAAGGTAAAGGTGGCAGAGTCAAAGACATCGATGGTAATGAATACATAGATTTTCTGTGCGCCTACGGGCCGATAATTATTGGTTATCGTGAGGAAGAAATCGATAATGCCGTTATCGAACAGATTAGATCCAAGGGCTTTTGCTTTTCCCTTACCCAGCCCATCCAGCATACCCTGATCGAAAAACTCACCCAGATCATTCCTTCCTGCGAAATGGCAGTCATGGTCAAAACCGGTTCTGATGCCACCACCATTGCCATTCGGGTGGCAAGAGCTTACACGGGAAGAACCAAGATCGCCAGATGCGGATATCACGGCTGGCACGATTGGTGTGTGGAAGTGAAAGGCGGGATTCCTCAGAAGTTTTATGAGGATGTGATAGAATTTCATTACAATGATCTTGACCAGCTTGAGGACATCCTAAAGGTGCATGGAAAAGATATGGCCGGCATCATTATCACCCCGGTGGGACATCCGCTGGCTCATGAGGTTGAAATGCCGAAACCCGGTTACCTGGAAGGAGTGAGAAAACTTGCCGATCAATATGGTTGCGTCCTGATCTTTGATGAGATCCGCAGCGGATTCAGATGCTCGATCGGTGGAGCGCAGAAATATTTCGGCGTTACCCCGGATCTTTCCACCTTTGGAAAAGCCATGGCCAATGGCTATGCCATCAGTGCTCTGGTGGGAAAAAGGGAAGTGATGAGCGTGTTGGCAGACAAGGTGTTTTTATCCTCAACCTATTTCCCAAACAGCGATTCCCAAGTGGCCGCACTGAAAACCATTGAAATTCTGGAAAGAGACAAAGTACTCGATGTTATCCACCAAAGGGGTACACTCTTTGCCGGGAAGCTCACAAAAATAGTCTCAGACAGCGGACTCCCAGTGAAGTTTTCGGGTGCTCCCTGGATGCCTTTTATCACTTTTGACAAGGACGATACCGGGCTGTACAAGAAATTGCGGAACGAATTCTATACCTATCTGATCCGAAACCGGGTCTTTCTACAGCCTTATCACCATGGGTATATCTGTTACCGGCACACTGATGAAGATCTGGCCTATACCCTGGAAACTATCAAAGCCGGACTTGCAGAGCTTAAAGCTCTATGTTAATAAGGTATTAAGATGGCAAAATACATATTCGTAATGGGCGGAGTGCTATCCTCTCTTGGCAAGGGGATAGCAACTGCCTCGATTGGCACACTGCTCAAGAGAATGGGATACAAGGTTGCTCTGCAAAAGTTTGATCCATATCTGAATGTCGATCCCGGTACGATGAGTCCTTTCCAACACGGCGAAGTGTTCGTTACAGATGATGGTGCTGAAACCGATCTTGATCTTGGTCACTACGAACGCTTTGTGGATGTGGCCTTGAATCGGGCTTCAAGCTGTTCAGCCGGACAGGTGTATGAAGCCGTCCTGAGAAACGAACGCAAAGGCGTCTATCTGGGCAAGACGGTGCAAGTTATTCCTCACGTTACCAATGAGATAAAATCCCGCATCCAAAAGCTGGACAAAGATAATGACATCATTATTTCCGAAATCGGCGGTACTGTCGGTGACATTGAAAGCCTGCCTTTTTTGGAGGCAGTGAGACAGATGAGGCTCGATCTGGGGATTGAAAATACCCTGAATATCCTGCTGACCTACGTTCCCTTTATCCGTTCAGCCGGTGAACTCAAAACAAAACCATCCCAACACAGTGCCTATAAACTTAGAGAGATCGGTATCCAGCCGGATATCTTGCTATGCCGTTCAGAAAAAGCTTTTGACGATGAAATCTACAGCAAAATCGCCCTGTTTACTAATGTTCAAAGGGATCGGGTGATTAATGCCATAGATGTGAAAAACGTTTACGAGATTCCCCTGGTGTTTCAAAGGGCCAGAGTGCCGGAGCTTGTTTGCCAGCACTTTAATCTTGAATGCGGTGATATTCAGCTTGATGATTGGTATGAATTCATCCAAAATTCCAGCCAGGCAAATAGCAAGGTAACAATCGCAGTTTGCGGTAAATATGTAAAGCACCAGGATGCTTATAAAAGTGTGGAAGAAGCCTTGTTTCATGCAGCGGCAACGAGCAAAACCAAGCTGCAGATCAAATGGGTGGATTCAGAGCAAAAACTCTGTAACTCCGAACTCGATAATGAGTTGGTGGATGTGGATGGGATTCTGATCCCCGGAGGTTTTGGCATGCGCGGAGTGGAAGGTAAGATTGCAATTGCCGAATATGCCAGAACCCGGAACATTCCTTTCTTTGGAATCTGCCTGGGCCTGCACGTGGCAGCCATCGAATTTGCCAGAAACGTCTGTGGCCTGGCAGAAGCCAATAGCACTGAGTTTGACGAACTTAGCCCTCATCCAGTGATAGACCTGATGCAAGATCAAGTTTATATCGAAAAACTGGGAGGCACGATGCGCCTTGGCTCTTACCCCTGCAGAATTGAGGAACATAGCCTTGCCCAATCGATTTATCAGGAACCACTGATTTCCGAAAGGCACAGGCACCGCTATGAGTTTAACAATCAATATCGGGACGCACTCCAGGCTAAGGGCTTGAAATTGAGTGGATTGTCACCAGACAACATGCTCGTTGAGATCATTGAACTGCCAGATCATGTTTTCTACATTGGAGTACAATTCCATCCGGAATTCAAATCCCGACCCAACCGTCCTCACCCAATATTCCGGGAATTTATCAAAAAAGCTAAGGAACGATCTTCATAACATCTCTTCATCCTGCCTTAAGGCCGTCAGTGACCAAAGAATTATGGTTAAGCTCATTAACCTCGCAGGCTATGAGTCTGTTTTTTATTGACAGTAAACGGATAAAAGCTTGAGTGTGATTATGAAGTCGAAACATCTTTTATACAGTGTGCTGATTGCCATTGCAATTGCCGGGCTGTTTCACCTATTTGGGATGAATGAGTACAATTTTCCGGAGTTTCATCTCAAGGTGGGCCAAATAGCAGAGTTTGACATCATTGCTCCCTTTGATTTTGCCATTCGGAAGCCAGAGGTTCAGTTGAACAGGGAAAAAGAAGAAAGTGTCTCCAAGGTTCCGATCCCATTTTCTCCAGCTCCGGAAATTGCTTTTGAAGCATTGAAACTGATCGATAGCGTTTTAGTGATTATCAGCCAGACCAAAGCAGATGAGGATATTGGCGAAGCTGTGGAATCTCTGAAAAAGATTGATCTGGAATTTACCAGAGAAGCCCTGATTCCCATAAGGTCTCCAGAACTCATGGAAAGGGCCAGAACAGCTCTCAAAACCGAGTGTGGGGTTATTTATGAACAAGGTATATATGAAAGCGCCAGCACGGATAGTATCGATCTATATGACGCTATGGTTTTGCGGCGCAAGAGTATCAAGCAGCTACTGAGCGTGGATCAAGCCAGGCAAACCTTTACAACTGCCTTTTCCCGAACCCAATATGGACGCTTCGCTCAGGAGATCAGTTCTTACCTCTTCAACCCAAATCTGATAGTCAACGAACTGAAGTTCAAAGAATTGAAAGATAGAGCATTAAGTACACTTTCCACATCTCAGGGTATGGTTTCCAGAAACGATGTTATCATCAGTAAAGGGGAAAAAATTACAGATGAGGCGCAGAACATCCTGAGTTCCCTCGAAGCTGAATATGTTGAGAGGAAAATCACCCGCAGCACAATTGAACAAATTGCACTATCAATAGGACTTCTGATCTATAACCTGATCATTATCCTAATGGTCAATTTTCACTACAACAGCCAGAATCTGAAAGATATGGACAAGCAAAACGGACTCCTGCCCATGAACATGGGGTTGTTATTACTGGTGGTACTTTCCATTGTTAGTTATCATGGATTGAGTTATAGCAATATTCTGGTTCCCTTTATCCTCTTTCCGATAACTGCAGCAATGCTGTTGAATTTTGACTTTGCCATTCTTTATACCTTGGCATGCGCTTTGATTGTGAGTCCCTTTTTGAATTGGGATCCTTATTCAATCGTCCTGTATCTTTTAACCAGTATTTTGTCCCTGATCCTGATTCGCAAAAACAAGGCATTCAATGAATACCTATCTATCTGGTTCTATGCTACAATATCCTACCTCATTGTTTCGTTTACATTATCGATCTACAGGAATGACCCTCTGATAGTGCTGTTCAGAAACCTGGGCTTATCAGTAATATCTGCCACAGTATCAATCGTTGTAGTCATCATCGCCGTACCTTTCTTTCAGAGAAAATGGAATCAAACTACAAAACAGGTTTTGCTGGAGCTTCTTGATTTCAACCATCCCTTGCTCAAAAAACTTGCAACCGAAGCTGTGGGAACCTATCATCATTCTCTGATTGTGGGCAATCTTACCGAAAGGGCTGCCGAGGCAATTGGTGCAAACCCCCTACTGGCAAGGGTAGGAAGCTATTACCATGATATCGGAAAGATTGTTAATACCAGGATATTTACAGAAAACAACGAAGATTCATCCTCAATACACGATACTCTGACTCCTGAAGAAAGCGCTAAGCTGATCAAGAACCATGTGATTGAGGGAATCGAACTTGCCCAAAAATACAAAATTCCCTCAGCAGTCTTAGATATTATTATCCAGCATCATGGGACCGGTTCGATCCGCTATTTTCTGGAACAAGCTGAGAAAAATGGGGGAGTGGTGGATAAATCTCTATATCAATATCCTGGACCCCGTCCCCAAAGTAAAGAAGCGATCCTGGTGATGATTGCTGATATTGTGGAATCAACCACCAAAGCCAAGAATATCAGAACTGAACAGGATATCATAAGTATTATCGAGACCAGTATATCAAGATTATTAAAAGAAGGCCAGCTCGAAGATGCTCCCATAACCCTCAAAGAATTGACGTTGGTAAAAAAATCAATGCTCCCGGTTCTGGAGAGTATCTATAGGAAAAGGCTCGATTATCCGGATTCCAAAGATAATGAACAAGATTGATATTCAAAACCACACTTCCCATCCAGTTAATGAAGCAATCTTAAGGAAAATTCTGGATCTGGTAAGCAGTGGAGAAATGCCTGGAAGAGAGATATCCCTTAGCTTGCTATTGTGTTATGATGACGAAATCTCTATTCTGAACAAAAAATACCGCGGAGTCGAGGGTAGTACGGATACTCTCAGTTTCCTTCACAATGTGCCCATGAGCAAAGATGAACCAGACCTGATGATGGCAGATATTGTAATCAGCATGGATAGAATCGAGGCTCAACAAGGGGATAAAACATTCGAAAGTGAGTTATTCTTCGTCTTCCTTCATAGCTTGTTGCACCTATGTGGCTATGATCATACCAGGAGGACGGACATAAAAATTATGGATATAAAACAGAACCTGTATCAAAAGCAAATTCAAGGTATTTTAGAAAGTGGAAGAGAATAAAGCATTTATCATCATTGGCTTACTGTTGTTATCGGCATTTTTCTCAAGCTCGGAAACAGCCCTCTTTTCTTTGCCCCGAGTGTATCTGAAAAAGATTGAAAAAACGAAAGGATTATCCAATAGAAGGGTTATCAAGTTGCTCCAAAAACCAAGGAAACTTCTGATTACATTGCTTTTGGGAAACACTTTTGTAAATATGGCAATCTCTTCCTTCGCAACTTTATGGGCTTTACAGATTCTGAAGGATAAATTGGGGAATTCGTTAATTATTACCATCCAGGTTGTGATTACAACCACAGTTATTTTGGTTTTTGGGGAGATGTTTCCCAAACTATTGGCATTGGCCAAAGCTGAAAGCTTTTCCCGGATTGCTTCAGTTCCGCTTATGATACTCCAATATCTGTTATATCCCATTATCATCCTCTTTGAAGGCTTCAGCCGTCTGATTTCAACAAAACGGCAGATTGATAACCACATCGGTTTGGAATTTACATCTGAAGAATTTCATGATCTCATCCAATCCGAAAACTCAGTGAAATCCCTGAAAGAACATGAGAAAAAAATGCTGGCTGGTTTATTCAGGGTAAGGGAAGCAGAGATAAAGGAGATAATGGTTCCCCGGGTGCATATAACGGCCATCGAAGAAAAGCAGAGCATGGAAGAACTGAAGAACTTGATTGTGAGCTCCGGTTATTCACGCATTCCAGTGTTCCGAGAAACTATTGATGACATTATCGGTATAGTCTATGTAAAGGATTTGCTGCTCTTTCCTGAGAAGGCAAGTATCTCCAAAATATTCCGGCCTGCCTGGTTCGTTACAGAAAACATGAAACTCCAGGCACTTTTGAACCAGTTCAAGAGCAGGAAATTGCAAGTGGCAATTGTTGTGGATGAATATGGTGGCACGGCTGGGGTTATTACGCTTGAGGATATCCTTGAGGAAATAGTGGGGGAAATCAGAGACGAGTATGATCAGGACGAAATACCAGAAATGATAAAACATGACGACAGGCATTATACCTTAAGCGGATTATACAATATCAGACAATTTAATCAGGAGTTTCATGCTGAGCTTGATCCTGATGAATTTGATAACATCGCCGAGTTTATATTGGCTCAGCTCAATCATGTACCCCTGGAAGGAGAAAGCTATGAATTGGACAACCGGTATAACTTTACTATTAAAAGTTGTGATGAAAGAAGCATTAAAGTAATTGGACTTGAACTCATAGATACAGAGGATGAAGGATGAGATTAACACGTTTTGCCATGATAGTGCTGATGCTGCTGATTTGTATGTGTTTGGGAGCTTTTGAATTTGATTACAACGTCAAGTCCCTTGGCTTGCACGTTGCCAAAATCAACATCAAAGATGATGTGGTTCGCGGAGAACTATCTATATCTGCTGTATCCCTTCTTTCCAACAAGATGTTTCCCAGAATCAACAACAAATATCTCGTGAATTATCAAAAGGACTATCTTCCCACCAGTTATCTCCGCTTGATTGATCAAGATAATAATCAGGATTCTGTGTTTGTTTCATATAAACATAACGAAAAAAAGGCAGTTATGAAACAAGCCTCCCAAGACGGACAATCCAGTTACTCCCTACAGGATAATACCAGAGATTTCTTTACATTCATGATCGGGTTGTCTTATAGAAAACTTACATCCAATAGATACTGGATCGATGGCAATGGGATTCTGTGGCTGGCCAAAATTGAAAATACCGGAGCGGAAATACTGCGTACCAAACAGGGAAAGATCAAAACAGAAAAATTCACACTCAGGTTTGAAAATACCGGTGAAGCTAAAATGCCCTATATCGACATGGTAACCCACAATGTGCTGAATCAGGATACAATTGTTACATTGTGGATATCAGCAGATAATATCGTCCACAAGGCAAATGTGAAAAAGGGTCTGGTAAACATGGTGTGGGAACTGGTTAACTATCATAAATGAAAAAAAACACCATTGGTGTCCTCTGTTTCATCCTGTGGTATCTTGTGATTTGGGGGGTATCATCCATACCATCCAAATCCCTGGTCAACATAGAGAAATTTTCCCTTGATAAAATTGCGCATTTTTCCATCTATCTGGTTCTTGGAGTGCTCTTCAACCGGATAAGCAAAGAAAACAAGCTAAAGCCCAAGTGGGTGTTCACAGGGTTTTTATTTTTGGTAGCGTCGTCCATGTTTGAAGAGTATCACCAAAAATGGATACCAGGCAGATCAGTCTCTATTTTTGATTGGCTGGCTAATCTGAGTGGCTTGACGATAGCGTACCTTTTTGGATTTATCCATGATAAGAGCTAAAAATCTGATTTTACGAAGACTGGATAGGACTTTGCTGAACAACATCAGTTTCGAATTACCTGATGGGGAAGATCTGATCATTCTGGGCAGGAGCGGAAGTGGGAAAACGGTATTGATAAAAACGATCATGGGACTGCTTACTCCAGATATGGGAAGCATCGAAATTGATGGCATCGAAATGAGCTCTGACAAATCTGCTGAAAACATTAGGGCAAATTTCTCCATGGTGTTTCAAAATTCAGCTCTACTCGATTCATTTACTATCTTTCAAAACGTAGCTCTGCCACTGTATGAACGAGGTATAAAAGACTTGGACCAAATCAAGACGCAGGTCACGAAATATCTTGACTTATTAGGGCTAAAAAATGTCTTGAACCTATATCCTTCTGAATTGAGCGGAGGGAAGAGAAAACGAGTTCGAATAGCGAGAGCTCTGGTTTACGAGCCCAGATATATAATCTTCGACGAACCAGTTTCTGGCTTGGATCCTGTTACTTCCAACGAAATACTATATTATATAACGGAAATTACTAATACAATGGATATTACTACGATTACCATTACCCACGATCTGCACAGGTTACAGAATCTGGGCAATAATGTTCTCTTCCTGGATTCTGGAGAATTGAGATTTGCAGGCAAACTGGATCATTTCTTTTCGCAGGAAGATCCTCTGATCAAGGAGTTCGGACGAGGCTTATGAGGGATACCGCAGCTTTCGGAAACAGAACCCTCCTTCACTATGCTTTTTTGACCGCAACAGTGGCTTGCATATATATAGCAGAAAACCTGGTACTCAGAACCCTGCCTGTTCCATTTATCCGCATCGGCTTATCCAATGTGGTTATTCTCTCCCTGATTCTATCGGGGAAATATCTTGCAGCGATCCTTATCAACCTGATAAAAAGTGTAATCGGAGGAGTTGTTACCTTTACTCTGCTTACTCCAAGTACCTGGTTGTCCCTGGGAGGCGGTTTTTTTGCCGTGTTGCTAATGAGTTTGTTACATTATCTTCATGCCGGTTTCAGTGTATACGGAATCAGTATTGCAGGTGCCGTCGTGCACAATGCTATTCAGTTGATTCTGGTTCGTATTTTTCTCATCTCCAATCCAAGTGTGATGTTTTTGCTCCCGGCTTTGACCATTATCGCTCTACTGAGTGGATTAATGGTAGGTCATTTAACTCTTTTATCCAAAGATGTGTTTTCGGGATTCATAGGTGGAACTGAACATGACAAAGTATCATAGCTATGACTTCAAAAAAATAGTAACGTACACGTTTTGGGCACTGTATATTTTTCTTGGGCTCTTTTTAGGTCTTTTTTGGTTTTACAAGGACGACTTACCTCCCACCGAAGAGCTACGGAACTATACAATGAGCACAGCTTCTGAAGTTTATGATCGTAATGGCAAGATGATTTATCTCTTTGCAGTTGATGAACAAAGGAAGCTGGTTTCACTCAAAGAATTACCCCCATATTTGGTTGATGCCTTGCTCGTGACTGAGGATAAAAATTTCTATCGGCATTTTGGTGTCGATCTCCTTGGTAACGTTCGTGCACTTCTGATTGATGTATCACGGATGGATTTTTCCCAAGGAGCAAGCACCATTACACAGCAAATGGCCAGAAATATGTTTCTTTCCCTTGATAAAAAAATATCCCGGAAGATCAAAGAAGTCATATTGGCGCTGAGGATTGAGAGAAATTTCTCCAAAGATGAGATTTTGGAGATCTACTTCAATAAAATCTTTTGGGGCAGACAGCTCTATGGAGTGGAAGCTGCATCACTGAGATATTTTGATAAACATGCCAGGGATTTGTCACTAACCGAAGCCGCCACCCTGGTGGGTATGATCCAAAGCCCCAATGCCTATGATCCCGCCAGAAAAAAAGACGCAGCTTTGCATCGCAGGAATCATGTACTCAGAAGTTTATACAAGGAAAAAATCATTTCTGAATCACAATATGAAGAGTCAATTGCTGAACCTCTGATTTCTAAGAGCAATATCTCCAAATCCTTTGCTTCGAGCTATTTCATTGAGCATATTCGGATTTATCTGGAAAAGAAGTATGGTCCGGATAAGCTCTATGAGGGTGGCCTGAAGATCTATACTACATTGGATTCCGATCTATCTGTCTATGCTGATTCTGTGCTGAATGCGCATCTTGCACACTTTGAGAAAGTATATAACTACAAAAAAAAGATGAAAGATGTTGAACCCAATACACATAATATCCGCACCGAATATCTTCAAGGTGGGCTGGTGTTTATGGATAACGATACAGGCCAAGTCAGAGCTATGATCGGAGGAAGAAATTTCCAACACAGTAAGTTTAACCGCATCCTGCAAGCCAAAAGGCAGCCAGGTTCTTCCATTAAACCCATAAACTATACTTTTGCAATTGAAGACCATGGTTATACACCAGCTACTGTGATACAGGATGCTCCCATATCCCTCAGAGCGGGAAACGGTGAATTGTGGACTCCGCATAACTACACCCGCAACAAATATTACGGCTTTGCCAGGCTTAGAACGGCAGTCCAGAATTCATATAACTTATGGGCAGTGAAAGCGGTTGTGGATATTGGTATTGAGACAGTTCAAAAAGCTTTTAACAGATTTGGTCTGGGAGTTAAACCGATCGATTACTCTGTGGCACTGGGTTCTTACGAAGTGATACCCATGAATCTTGTTTCTGCTTATACTACTTTTCCAAATGAGGGTGTGCGGGTCAGACCTGTGTTTATCACCAAGGTTGAGGATCACAGCGGAAAGGTTTTAGAACGAAGCCAGACCTATAAAAGCAGGGTTGTAACACCTGAGACTGCTTTTCTGATGACCAGTATTTTGCAAACAGTGGTTACTTCTGGAACAGCTACTGCTTCCCGCCGAAACTACAGCTATCAATCTGCAGGCAAGACGGGAACAACTGATAGCTACCGGGATGCCTGGTTTATCGGATTTAACCGTAAACATATTATGGGTATCTGGGCAGGATTTGACGACAACCAATCCATCGGCTTCAATACTTCTGGAGGTTCCATATGTGCGCCTATCTGGGGTCAGATCATGACCAAAGCCATGATCCTTGATAATAAGGGGAAATCCCCATCTCTCGATGATTCACGTTACAAATTTACCATGCCGGATAATATTGAAAAAAAACGAATTAATCCAGTTACTGGATTTTTGGTTGAATCCGGCGGAATCGAAGAATACTTCAACAAAGACAATATTCCTCCCACCTCAAGTGATACTTTGAGCTTTAATTTTTACCCCACAAGATGGGGTTATAACGACAAACTTGATTCGGATCTATAGAACTCATGACCGGAAACATAATTAGAGATATCCTCTTTACCATATTACTTGTTCTAATTGGGTCAGGCTTTGTAACCTACGTCCTCTTCAGTATCCGCTTTTATTATGGATATAAAAGATACAAACCCATGATCAACCACAAGAAAAAATCGGTCTCTGTTATCATTGCAGCTCGCAATGAAGCGGAAAACCTCAGGAAGCTCCTGCTCTGCCTGATCAACCAAAAATACCCCAAAGAACTGTATGAAGTTATTGTGGCAGACGACGATTCTGAAGATGATACAGAAAAGGTGGTAACAGCCTTTGTCGATCATGACGTAAAGATTATCTACCTTAAGGTTGATGATAGAGATGAAGTTGTCTCACCCAAAAAGAATGCACTAACAAAAGCAATTTCGATAGCATCAGGGGAAATCATTCTGACCACTGATGCAGATTGCCTGGTACCAGATACCTGGATCGGGAGTATGATCAGCTCATTTTTTGAGGGTGTGGATATGGTTGCGGGATACTCCAGAACATACCTCAGGGATTGGCATACTGCATCCCTTCTAAATAAATATGAACACTTCGATTTTGCCTGTACTTATATGGTATTGGGTGGAGGTTATACAATTGGTAAAAGCTGGGCTTGTATTGGCCAGAATCTTGCCTATCGCAAAACAGCTTTTTTTGAAGTAGGAGGATTTGAAAAAATCAAGCACTTGATATCCGGTGATGATGTGAACCTGATGCAACTCATGCGCAGGCAGGGAATGAAGATAATTTTCAATTTTGATCCACAAAGCTTTGTTTATACAAGCCCGGTCAGAGATCTTAAGCATTTGCTCAGTCAACGTACGCGCTGGGCTTCAAATATGAAATACCAACTGAAATTTGATCCGGAGTTTTTTTTCATATTGCTATCCATGGCTTTTATGTACTGGGGAGTTCTTGCATTGGCCTTATTCAACTGGAAGCTGGCCCTGATCCTGTTTACGGCAAGGGTATTGTTTGAAAATATCTTCATCGGTAACACCCGAAAGCGTTTCGGTATTAACGGAAAAATGGCGTGGTTTTATCCGATATGGCTGGTATTTCAAACAGTTTTTTTGGTTCTGACAATGCTGTTGGGTCAGTTTAATCTCTTCGTTTGGCATGGGAAAAAACCTTACAAAAGGAATAGAAATGCAGTTAACCATATTTGACGATGATCGGATTGATGCTTTTTATCCAATAACATTTTCCAGAGTTGTCGGTGATTTGCGCTGTGGAATACTCAAGCAAAGGCAGAGGATAAGCCATCACTTCGAATCAGATAATGACAGCTACCTGATGGATGATTCCTATTGCGCTTTGTACAAGCTCAAGCATCCTGACTGGTCGATTAATGAAAGTAACTCAGGATTGTTCGTCAATTCAAGTCTTCGGGTTTCATCAGAAGCTATGGCTCAGATTGAATCCTTGGTGGATGAGTCTGCGATCTTGGCGGGAGATAGGGTAGTAGCTTTGAAAACAAAACAAAAAATCCGATCATTCCCAGATCTTGCCACTTTGGCTCCCCAGCTCGATCAGATCTACCCAGATACTGAAACCAGGCTGTATAGTAACTTGGCAGATTTGATACATGATAATCCCAGAATGATTGACTGGGATTATAAAGAGTGTTTTTACGATGCGGACAATTTCTTCGAAACCGAACCTGGAGTATCTGTACTGGATCCATATCAAGTGTGGATTGGTGAAGATGCAGAGCTGAAACCAGGTGTGGTTATCGATGTATGTAAATAAAATTATTCGGGCAGTCAATCTAGCCTGTGGTAGATCTAACGAAACTATTTCGTCAGCTGCATCTAGTTTTTCACCATATAATCCTAGAGTCACTTTATTTTCCTCTCTTTGTGAGCGCTACGTAATTTTTGCCAAGACGTAGATCACATTCAACTACTAATGTATTCAATTTTATATAGTTGTATTACAACTTAACTTCAATGTCAACACCAGCAGGTAAATCTAATCTGCTCAGCTCTTCTGTTGTTTGTTTTGTCGGTTCGTGGATATCAATTATTCTTTTGTGTATACGCATTTCGAAATGTTCTCTTGATTTTTTATCAACGTGAGGAGATTTCAAAACACAATATATTCTGCGTTTTGTAGGTAGCGGAATAGGGCCGGCAACCTTAGCATCTGTGCGTTTTGCTGTTTCAACAATTTTTTCTGCTGAAGCATCAATTAAACGATGGTCATATGCTTTTAAGCATACTCTAATTCTTTGTTTTTTTGTTGGCTTTTGTGGTTTAGTTGCCATAATTAA
>JAQUHL010000232.1 GCA_028683635.1 Candidatus Cloacimonadota bacterium | reverse complement strand
ACATGGATGATATGGATGTGATCGATGAAGAGACCTTTGGCCCTACCGGTGAAACGTTTACCAATAGTGACATAGCCTTGGGTGTAGCCTTTGCCAAGCAGTTTACCAGTAAGTTCTCTGCTGGTGGAGGTGCCAAATACTTAAGGGAAAATCTCTATGAGTTTTCCGTTAATAGTGTCGCCTTTGATCTTGGCTCGATGTACAATACCCAGTGGCATAACATAAAGATAGGCATGGCTCTACGTAATTTTGGCCCCGATGTGAAATATGTAGTAGATGACGACGAAGACGGCCAGAACGATGAAGATCCCTATGATCTGTTAGATAACGACGGTGATGGAATTATCGATGAAGATGGTCTCGAACTCGAAAGCAAGATTCCAATGAGCTTCTCGCTTGGTATCAGCGGAGATATCTTCAGGGATGATATGACCCATTTGATTGCTTCTCTGCAGCTCGATAACGTGATCGACCGCGTTGAAACATGGAACTTGGGAACTGAGTATAGATATGGTATGATCTGTCTACGGGGTGGATACCAGTTCAACTACGATGAAAATGGTATTAGTGCCGGTTTCGGTCTCAAGGTTCCCACTCGTTTTGCCATTTTCGATATAGATTATGCCTACACAGATATGGGCTACTTGGAAGAAAGTTTCTTTAAGAGCGCTCATCGCGTGTCCTTTAAGATGAGCTATTGATATCTAAAGTATAAAATGACCTAAAAGATAATATGGAGGTACTAATGAAGAAAATATTATTGGTCGTATTAACCCTCTCACTAATGATCGGAATTATGTATGCAAAACCCATGGTTCCCGGTCCCCAAAAAGGTACTCTGCCATCCCCGCAAGGAATCAGAATGCCCCAAAGCAGAGAAGTTCCCCAATGGAGCTTCACCATCCAACCCACAGCTCTGATGACTTCTTATTGGGACTACATGGTCGGTAGCTACAATGGTTTGCCGCTTTTCTCAGTTCCGGATAACGTCGGCGGTGGATATTTCCTTACCTATACCGGATCCAGAACTCCCACCGGACAAAGACGTGTATATTATGCTTACATTGATAATGCAGGTGTGATTCAGGCAAATAACGAACTCACCAACGTCGTCAACCGTGAAGGTTATTCCTCAATGGCCATCGATCCGGTCAGTGGAAAACCAATCTATGCCTGGCATGCTGCTACAGATGCAGTGGAAAATGATGTACAATATACATCCGATGCCTTCCTCGATGGTATTCCCGGTTTGATCAATGAAACCGGTGTTGCAGTCGATAACCCCATTACCATCCTCTCCCCAAGCGGAATCACCACAACCGACAATGAATTCATCTGGCCTACTAACGTAGTCGGTCCCTCACCGGTTGCCGGAAAGAGAAGAGTCTATGTGGTTAACCGTAACTATGTTACTCATACAGATGGCCCCAGCGAGAATCCCTATATTGCCTATGCTGATTTTGATCCCAACGATATCGAGCTTGGTAATCCCCTGAACTGGTCATATGTGACCATTCCTGAAATGGATAACTGGAATGTCGATACTGAGGTTTGGCGTCGTCCTTTCCATGGTTTTACTGCTGATAACAATGGTAATATCTACTATGTGGGTTATCACTTTGCCAACGTTGGTGAAGAGACACTTGATGAAGCAGATATGGATGTGTTCATGTGCGGTAACTACGGTCAGGGTACCTGGTCTCGTATTAGCGACTATAGCAATCTACCCACCTGGAATCCCGATGGTTATTTCGTGGATGAAAATGAAGTGCCATTTGAAGACGATGCTATGTATTGGTCACTCGCCAACTCCGCTCATATCAATTCCACAGTTGATGCCAATGGCCGCATCCATGCAGCCGGTATCTGGGCTCTTGCCAACAACACCGGAACCTATTGGCCAGCATTCCAGTTCATCAAAGAACTTATCTTCGATCCCGATACTCAGGAATTCATGATCAACGAAATCTATCCCCAGAAAGATCCAACCAATCCCTTCCCCTATTTCCAACCCTGGGATATTGAAGAGCCCTGGGAAGTGCCTGAAACGGATACCGAAGGCAATGTGCTCATGGTAACCGAATGGCCTTTCCCCTATTGGGATGATGCAGTTCATGATACTGCCATGATGTTCCATTATAACAATGTCAAGATCTCTGATGTAAATGATGAGGGTATGATGGCTGTGATCTGGCAATCATCTGCCCGTGCCCGTTGGTTCAACCAATATCAGGAAACTGAATACGAGGCCTTTGCTGATGTCCCGGAGATCTGGATTTCCCTTTCCGGTGACAATGGTGAAGTTTGGAGCGAACCTATCGTCCTCAACAGTGTTGAAACACCAGAACTTGCCGGAATCAAGCCCATGTGGATTTATCCGACCAGCAAGGTCAAATATGTTGCTCCATCCCCTGATGGCGGAAAAATTGGTAAACTCGGGATTATGTATTACAACGATTATACCTGGGGATCAAATTCCATAGACCCACCAGTGCACCCCAATTCAGATGGTGGTCAGGTTTCCTTCATGGAAATCCAGGCTGTGTTTCCCTCAACATCTTCAAGTGATCCTACAGTTCCTTCGATTGTATCCATGCTCAACCAGAACTATCCCAATCCCTTCAACCCGGAAACTACGATCAGCTTCGTTCTTCCTCAGGCTGGAGAAGCAAACCTTTCCATCTACAATGTGAAAGGTCAGCTTATCAAAACCCTGAACAAGGGTAGCCTCAATGCCGGTTCACACAATCTGGTGTGGAATGGTACCGATAACAACGGAAAGAACGTTTCCAGTGGTATCTATTTCTATCGCCTCAGCCACAATGGCAGAACTGAATCCAAGAAAATGATGCTGATGAAATAGTATCAATAACTACATAAACCATATAAGCCCCGCATTTTGCGGGGCTTTTCTGTTGCAGTAATCAATAATGATCTACTATGCTGCGCATGCACAGTGGCACGGTCTTCAGACCGTCTGTTATCCATTATCGCTGAGCCACAAATTGCAGCTACGCCAATAATCCATCCGAATTATCCGCACAATCCGTTCCGTATTGTACATGGACCCTTGCTTGACAGCGTTAATCACTTCTTAATCTACCCTTAATCAAGCGTTAATTATTAACGCTTGATTAAGGGTAGATTAAGAAGTGATTAACGCCTTGGAACGAGTGTGAGACGGGAAGCCCCTCATGGTAGACAGATCATAGGCAGGGTGCGAGGCGAAGCCAGAGCTCCTGTAAACGGAAGTAGAAAAAAAGGAATTAGCCCTTTGTGGCGACGAGGATGTCACCATCCCTATTTGGGCTGTCGATCTCCGGTCGACAGAGGTGACGGAGTTGCCTGTTCAAAAAGCCCTACTCCTTTTAAAGTGGTGGGCGAAAATGATTTACAATAATAAGCCTCACAACCAGCATATTTGGAAGTCTGTATTTCGATAAATTGGGATGTGTAACGGTCTTTTAGTGTGAACATAGTGTGAAAAATGCGTGGCATTCAAGGCATTGTTCACACTATGCCCATGTTGGGGGAGTATGAAAAAAAGCCCGGAACATTATCCAGGCTTTTGAATATATGAGAGTAGATTATGGATTACAGGTATTTATGAATTTTGTTTTCCACGAGGGCTTTGATTTCGTTCATGCGTTCTTGT
>JAQUHL010000231.1 GCA_028683635.1 Candidatus Cloacimonadota bacterium | reverse complement strand
TGCTACGGGATCCATGCCCCAGGGTGACATTGGTAACAGGCGCGATGGTTTCGGAGGTGGAAATACCGCACGCATGGCAATGATCTGGATAATGGAATCGGGTAAACCCAAGCCTATTATGATCAAAACCGGGCTCACGGACGGCACCTTTACCGAAGTGCTAGACGGCTTGCCCGAGGGTACGCAGATAGTTTCCGGAGTTATCTATAAAGATGCCGAACAGGCAGCCAATGCCAATCCGCTTCAAGGTGGCGGGATGCGAAGGTTTTAAAGCCCCATGAGCCATCTGATCGAAATCACAAATCTTAGTAAAACCTACCTGATGGGAGATTTTGAGGTTCATGCTCTCAGGGGCATTGATCTGACCATTGATGAAGGTGAGTTTGTTGCTATTATGGGTGCAAGCGGATCCGGCAAAACCACTCTAATGAATCTGATCGGTTGCCTGGATAAACCCACCACTGGATCCTATCATCTTGATGGCGTTCCTGTTCATCAAATTGAGGAAGATGGTCTGGCCCAGATTCGCAATCACCAGATCGGTTATGTATTCCAATCCTTCTATCTTTTACCCCGGACGACCGCCATGGAAAATGTGGAACTTCCGCTACTTTATAGCAAAAAGCTCCATGCCCAAGACCGCCACAAAAGATCGTTGGAAGCATTGGAGGTAGTAAGTCTAAAAGAGCGGGCACATCATTATCCCAACCAACTTTCCGGAGGACAGCAGCAAAGAGTGGCGATTGCCAGGGCAATCGTCAATGATCCCGTGTTTCTGTTGGCAGACGAACCCACTGGCAACCTGGATACCAGAACCAGCATTGAAGTGATGTCCGTGTTTCAAAATCTGAATCGGGAAGGAAAAACAGTCCTGCTGGTAACTCATGAAAGTGATATTGCCCAATATGCCAAACGCCTGATTACCTTTCGGGATGGCAGGATTATCTCCGATCTTCAAAACAACACCCAAAGGGATGCCGTTGCAGATCTTGCCAAGATACCAACTCTTGAGGATTAAAATATGTCTTTGATCAATATCTTCCGTATTGCTTTACGTTCCCTGGCCCGCAACAAAATGCGCACTTTTCTCACTATGCTTGGCATAATTATTGGGGTTGCTGCAGTGATCACTATGCTCGCTATCGGACACGGAGCTAAAAAAATCGTGGACGACCAAATCAATAGCATGGGCACCAACGTTATCATTGTTTCATCCAATTTTTCCAGTTCTCGAAATCAGGCACGGGCAGAGGCCGGTACCGGGAACCTCATCGAAATCGAGGATGTCGATGCAATCCGCAACCAGGTTGATGGTGTGCTCTATGCTACTCCTGTCTACAATACCTGGGGCCAGCTTAAATACGAAGGGCAAAACTGGCGTTCAGGAATCCAGGGCGTGGATGTCGATTTCTTCAGTATCAGGGATATGCAAACCTCAAGCGGGGAAGTTCTCAACAGCACCCAGGTTAGCAATAGCATGAAGGTTTGCGTGATCGGCCAAACGGTTGCCACCAATCTCTTTGGGGATATCGATCCAGTGGATAAAATCATCCGCATCCGCAATACTCCCTTCAAAGTGGTAGGCGTCCTCAAAGCAAAGGGACAAAACTCCATGGGTATGGATCAGGATGATACCGTAATCGCACCCTACACAACTGTTTATACAAGGCTCTTAGGGAATCGCTGGCGGGTGATGATGGTTTTGGTTTCAGCAGAATCAAAAGACCGGATTCATATGGTGCAGCAGGATATCCTTGATTTGTTACTAAACCGGCATAGGGGTACTACCAGCGAAGAATTCATGGTACGCACCCAAACCGATATTGCCCAGGCTGCAGACAGTGTTTCCAATACTATGACCATCCTGTTGGCCAGCATTGCCAGTATCTCCCTTTTGGTAGGCGGTATAGGGATTATGAACATCATGCTGGTATCAGTAACTGAACGCATCAAAGAGATCGGCATCCGCATGGCAGTCGGAGCCAGGAAAAGGGATGTACTTCTCCAATTTGTGATTGAAGCTGTGATGATCAGCATCTTTGGCGGTCTGCTGGGCATTGGTCTGGGTACCGGTGCTGCCAGAATCGTAGCCCAATCCATGAAATGGAGCATAGCCGTCACCCCCTGGTCAGTTATTCTCTCCGTCGTTTTTTCTGTCGCCATCGGGATCTTCTTCGGCTGGTATCCTGCCAGAAAGGCCGCAAACCTGAATCTGATCGACGCTCTGAGGTATGAATAATGTTCAATCCCACCCGAGTTATCTTTGGTTCAAACGCTCTGGAAAATAGCAGAAAATATCTGCCTGCCCTGGGAAAAAAAGCCTTCATAGTATGTGGCAGGACTTCCGCAAATCTCTCTGGAGCACTCGCCCAATTGCTGCCCCTACTTGACGACCTGGGAATCAGGTATCAGGTTTTTAACGAGGTAAGTGAAAATCCCAGTGTTGAAACCGTCTTCCAGGCTGCCCAAATCTTTTCCAACTCTCAAAGCGACTTTTTGATCGCCTGTGGAGGAGGCAGTCCGATCGACGCGACTAAGGCAATTTCATTGGTAGCAGCCAACTCTGTGAGAGAAGAGCAGATCTTCGATTCCTCTTTTTATACCAAGGCTTTCCCGATAGTTGCCATACCTACAACCTCTGGTACCGGTTCGGAAGCAACACCCTATTCAGTACTGACTCTTCTCAAAAGCAAGAAAAAGGCTGGTTTTGGCAGTGAGCTGATATTCCCCAAGCTCGCCATATGCGACCCCAGCTTTTCACTCAGCCTGCCCTGGAATGTGACCCTGAACTCCGGTATCGACGCCCTGAGCCACCTTCTGGAAGGAATATACTCCAATAAACGTAATCCCCTTCTCTATCCCAATATCCTCAGCGGATTTGAACTGATCCTCAAAAACCTGCCCATCCTGGCCCAGGATCCCCACAATCTTTGCGCCCGTTCTGCCATGATGCAGGCGGCCCTCTATGGTGGGATCACCATCGCCGAAACCAGTACCACCCTCCAACACTCAATTGGTTATCCGCTTACATCTGTGTACAATGTGCCACATGGATTGGCAAATGGCATAGTCATGAAGCAGATCATGGAGTTATACTATCCCCACGTTAAGGTAGAATTGGATTGGCTTTTTAATAAACTCTCCTTAACCAAGAGAGACTTCTTTCTGTGGTTGGATGAATTCGGTCTCGATGCGCATCTCAGCCTTGAGGACGGTTTCATCACCAACCGAATTCCCGAAGTGATGACCAGCCGGAACATGGCAAACAATCCTTGCTCCATCAGCGAAAAAGAGGTTGATGCACTCTTCAGAAGTCTGTGAACGATTTGTCTCAAGCCTATGGAGAAAGGGGTAGCCACTTCAATCTTTTTTTATACCCGGCAAACGTCTTTTTTTTGCTCTGAGATCACACCTTGGGAAGGATGCTCATCCATTTCTTTGGCAGGTTGCGATCATGGGCTGTATGTATTTTCAATAGGGGGAGCTATATCCTTCAAACATAGATAATACAATGTATATATTATAGATAGCATAAACAATAGAGGTCACTGTCAATCTCCTGATAAGAAATATATTGACAGAAACAAGCTCCCATAATGATAGTTCCGTGACTATGACGATTGAATAACACGCTGGGGGCGTAGTTCAGGTGGTTAGAACGTCTGCCTGTCACGCAGAAGG
>JAQUHL010000009.1 GCA_028683635.1 Candidatus Cloacimonadota bacterium | reverse complement strand
GCGGATCAACTTTATGGATGGTAGCCCCGGAGAACTGCTCTTTGGAGTTAAACACGCTTTCGTGAACCCGATGGCCATACATCCCCTTTCCTCCAAAATCAGGAAGCAGAGCAGGATGGATATTCAGAATGGGGATATTGCCAAGCTGGGAGATAAAGCCGGCTGAAAGTTGTTTCAGAAATCCTGCCAGGGCGATCAGAGAGATATCCCCGGTCATAACTTGGTGCAGAACTTGCCTTTCGAAGGCTTCCGGATCCTTGCTGCTGATCCACAGAGCAGGTATCCCAAGGCTGGCGCAGAGCCCGGCAATGGGGGCAGATCTTTTAGTATAAACCACCAAAGCGATGCGGACGGGAATCTCCTGCATAGTAAAAAACCGGTGCATGGCAGCGAGATTGGAGCCCCGGCTGTTACCGGAGCTCAAAACCATTATTTGATAGGTTTCAGGTTTAGTTCCCGCCATTGTTCTTCCGATACGTGATCCGGAGCATTGAGCATCAGATCTGTGGCTTTGAGGGTTTTGGGGAAGGCAATGACGTCCCGGATGGAATCGGCCTTGCTCATGATCATCACGATGCGATCCAGACCGGGGGCGATGCCTCCGTGGGGCGGAGCTCCATATTTTAAAGCTTCAAGGAAGAATCCAAAACGTTCCTGGAGTTCCTCAGCGCTGAAGCCCAGGATGTCGAAGATCTTCTTCTGGAGGTCATAACGGTGGCAGCGTATGCTTCCGGAGGAGAGCTCCATTCCATTGCAGACCAGATCATATAGCTGCCCCTGAATATCACCGGTTTTGGCGGGATCATCCAGCCAGGGTATATGTTCGTTTTTGGGGAGGGTAAACATGTGGTGCGCAGGCTCCCAGCGCTTGTGCTCGCTGTTAAAAGAAAAGAGAGGGAAGGATGTGATCCACACAAAACTGAAGGTGTCTTCGGGGATGAGTTTCAGCCGGCTGGCGGCTTCGATCCTGATGGCGGAAAGGATCTTGCAAGCCATCTCAAAGCTGTCGGCAGCGATGGCAACCAGATCTCCATCCCGGGCCTGGCAGCGGTTCAGCAAAGCCTGGCTTTCTTCAGGAGAGAGGAATTTACTGATTCCTGCTTCGAGCGAGCCTCCCTGTACCTTCACAAAGGCAAGCCCCTTTCCTCCCACATGACGGGCCAGTCCGACCAGTTCATCAAGCTGTTTTCTGCTAAAAACACCAGCCTGGGGGATCACCAGCCCCTTGATTACTCCTCCGTTCGTGAGGGCAGAACTGAACACCTGAAACTGGGAGTTTTTGAAGACGTCGCTAAGCTCACAGAGTTCAAGTGCAAATCTGAGATCCGGTTTATCGCAGCCGAAACGGTTCATGGCATCGTAGTAACTAAGCCTGGGAAAGGGAGTGGGCAGTTCAAGGTGCAGCACTTCCCTAAAGAGGTGAGCCATCATGCCTTCGAGGAGTTCGAAGATCTGCTCCTGGCTTACAAAGCTGAGTTCGATGTCGATCTGGGTAAATTCCGGCTGGCGGTCGGCCCTCAGATCCTCGTCCCGGAAACAGCGGGCGATCTGGTAATAGCGATCGAAGCCGGCAATCATCAGTAGCTGTTTGAGCATTTGCGGGCTCTGGGGAAGGGCATAGAACTTCCCGGGTTGGATTCTGCTGGGAACCAGATAGTCTCTGGCTCCCTCGGGAGTGCTTTTCACCAGGACGGGAGTTTCGATCTCGTAAAAATCCCTCTCGTTCAGATATTCACGGATAGCTTTGGTGATTTGGTGCCGCATCCGGATGATGCTTTGCAGCTTTTCCCGGCGCAGATCCAAATATCTGTAGGTGAGCCTGAGATCCTCATCGGCAAGGGCAAGATCGTTGATCTGGATGGGCAGGGGAGGTGTGTCGTTCAGCACGTACAGCTCCGAGACCAGGACTTCCACTTCTCCGGTGGCGAGGTTTTTGTTTATATTGGCTGCACTGCGGGCTTGCACCATGCCTCGCACGGCGATCACATATTCATTGCGGACTTTCTCTGCTTTGAAGAAAGCGCTCTGGTTTTCCGGAGGGATGATCACCTGAACGAGACCCTGGACATCCCTGAGATCTATAAAGATCAGGCCTCCCAGATCCCTGCGTTTGTGCACCCAGCCCATGATCCGGACTTCCTGGCCAAGCTGGGCCAGGGACAGTGCACCACAATAGTGACTGCGGGTGAGGTTTTCAAAATTGTCGATCATGATATCCTAATTTGTCTTTATTTGCTCGAAGATGGCATCGATGCGTTTTACGTCTTCTCCCAGGAACTTCAGCATATAACATTTGTCCAAATAGGCTGAGTCCGGATAAATGAGTGGATTGCTCTTTACTTCTTCATCCAGGAGTTCGTAAGCACGTAAATTGGGAGTCGGATAGCTGGTATATTCAGCATTGATTTTAGCGTTTTCGGCATCGAGGAGGAAATCGATGAATTTATAGGCAAGATCCTTATTTTTGGAGGATTTGAGGATCACTACCGAATCTATCCAGAGACTAGCGCCTTCCCCGGGCAGGAAAAAGCTCACTCCTTCATTTTCGGCAAGCACCTGCAAGGCATCACCATTATAGGCCTGGGCTATCCAGGTGGTTCCATCCGGAACTTCGTTCTTGTATGAATCGGAATCAAACTGGGTGATATTGGCATCCCAGCTTTCCAGGATCGAGGCGGCAGCGCTCAGGGCGGGTTGAGATACGTCGTTAGGATCATATCCTGCCGAGATCAGGGCTGCGCCCACTACCTCGCGGGCATCGTCCAGCATCGTGATCTTGCTTTTTGAGTTCCAGAATTTATCCTCTAAAATCTTCCACGATTTACTTGCTATCAGATCTTCGGGGACGTATTTTTTGTTATACATGAGCCCCGTGAGTCCCCAGAAATAGGGAACGGCATGTTTATTTTCGGGATCGAAGGATTGTGCCTTGAGGAGAATGGCAGGATCGAGATTGGCATAATTATTCAGCTTGTCCTTATCCAGGGGTTCCAGCAGGTTTTTCAGCTGCATGATGGTAACGTGGTCGCCACTGGGGAAGACGACATCGTAGGACTGCTTGGAACTGAGGATCTTGGTGAGCATGTTTTCGTTTGATTCATAGGTGGAAAGGCGGATCACGCAGTTGTTTTCCTTTTCGAACCTGGCTTTGAGATCCGGATCGAGATAATCGCTCCAATTGGAAACGAAGAGAGTCTTCTTGCTCGGCTGGCAGGAAAAGACGAGCAACACAGCCACGAGCAGGATCAGGATAGATATTTTTTTCATGTTTATCACCTCTACTGATTGTTGTGCAGAAGCAGGTTGGCATCACTAATGCCCTTATCCAGCTTCACAGAGTTCAGGATCAGCCATCCGCTGATGAAGAAGATGATCAAAGAGAGGATGGCAAAACGGATAGAACCGCTAAAATAGGCGATCGTTCCATATAATAGCGGACCAAAAATTGAAGATAGCCTTCCCGTCAAGGTATAAAATCCAAAAAATTCTGCCTGTTTATCCTTGGGGGTAAGGATGGAAAGCATGGTTCGGCTGTTGGCCTGGCTGCTGCCAATTGCCAGACCTGCCACGAAACCCACGCAATAATACTCCAGCGAACTTCGGCAAAAGAAGGCCCAGACCACCACCAGGATCCAGATCAGAAGCGATAGCACCAGAGA
Organism: Candidatus Cloacimonadota bacterium; assembly: GCA_028683635.1. Taxonomy (GTDB): domain Bacteria; phylum Cloacimonadota; class Cloacimonadia; order Cloacimonadales; family Cloacimonadaceae; genus JAQUHL01. The sequence continues at coordinate 11,913 of JAQUHL010000009.1, read as the reverse complement.
TTCTTTCACATCCGTTTTATCCGCTATCCAGCCAAAGAGCAGAGATCCCAGGATCGAGGAAAACTGGGCAAAGATGAAATAGATAATCATATCCTGCATACTCATGCCAAAGCGGTTGATCCCATAGATGGCGGCGAAGAGGATGACGGTGTAGATCCCCGAATTGTATATCATATAGCTGATGAGGTAGCGATATAGCTCGCTGAGCTTGCGCACATTGAGCAGGGAAAAGCGAATCCGCTGGTAAGCCACCCTGAAGTAGTTGGTGCGTCGGGAAGGCCTGCGAACCTCCTTGAGCCAGACGAAAGTAACCAGAGAATAGACAAAGAGATGCAAACCGATCATGGGGAAGATATAGCGAACATAGCTTTCACTGGTTTTAAGCAAAATCAGCGAAGAGACCAGCGAGACCAATCCACCCACATAGCCCCAGGCCCAGCCATATCCGGAGGTCTTGCCGATATCCTCCTTTCTGGTGATCTCCGGTAAGAAGGCGTCGTAGAACACATTGGCACTATTGAATCCGAAATTGGCAATGATGAAGAGGATCATCCCCAGCATCACATCTCCCTGTTTCACAAAGAACAACAGCGAGGTAAAGATGATGGTGAGATAACAGTTGATAAAGAGAAAGCGTTTCTTGGCACGGGAGTGGTCGGCAACAGCGCCAAAGATGGGAGCAGAAATTGCCACCAGAGTCATTGATATCGCCACTGCCCTGCCCCACAGCATTTCCCCATATCCGGGATCGCCAATGACCACGCTTTTCACGAAATAGGCACTGTAAACCACAGATACGATGATCGTCGTAAATGCGGAATTGGCAAAATCATAAAACATCCAGCCGATGATGCTCTTAGTCCATCTCATGGCTTCTCACAACCTGATAACCGGCAGTGCCTGCCAGTGGGGTATGATTTCTTCCTTGGGGGAGGCGATGAAGATCTGATAGCGGTAATCGAGAAGGCAGACGATGCTCTTCAGGTTCACCAGATCCAGTTCGGCAAAGATATCATCAAAGAGAAGGATGGGGCGAATGCCGGTAACTTCATTAATCAAGCCTGCCTGAATCAGTTTGAGGATGATGACGCTCATGCGTTTCTGACCCTGCGAGCCATAGACCTTGAGGCTTTTGCCATTCATCAGGAACTCATAATCATCCAGATGTGCCCCCAGCAAACTGCGTTGATAGAGCCTTTCCCGGGCCTCGAGATTGCGCAGCTGACAGAGCATCTCATATTGATTGGAGGCTTTTTGACGCAGGCTCCTGGCAGATGACAGATACTCGATCCGGCACTGAGATACCGAATCCGAGAAGCCACTGAATCCTCCGGCAAAGCCTTCGTTTACCAGTTTCAGATAGCGGTGCCGATAGGCCTCAACGGCCTCCATCTTTTCCAGGAAGCTTTTGTCCCAGATCTCTTTTTCCCTGCTCGCAGAAGCTTTGTCCAGGGCACAGATATCCCTCTTCAGCAGGCTGTTACGCTGCTCCACCACATGCAGATAAGCCCTTAAGACTGGCACATATTCGGGGTAGAGCTGGGAGATGGCGAGATCGAAATATTGCCGGCGCTGTTTTGGGCTGCCTGTTATCAGCATAAGATCCTCGGGAGCGCTGTATATGATCTTGGCCTGGGAAAAGAGGGTGCTTAAGGCACGGATGGGAAGATCGTCTATCTTGAGCAGTTTCCTGCCCTGCTGGTAACTGAGCTGGATTTTGAGGGACAGATCCAAATCGCTCTGGAAGAGGGTGGAGACCGAAAAACCCGGGGCTGAAAAACGAAGCAATTGCTCATCGCTGTGAAATCTGATCGATTTCCCGATTCCGCAATAAGCAATTGCTTCAAAGAGATTGGTCTTTCCGCAGCCATTGGCGCCGATGATCAATGCGCCTTGCGGTTCAAAGCCAAATTCCCTGCTGTTATATGATCTGAAATCCTTTAATGCTATACTCTTCAGGTACAAGTCGTCAGGACCGCAGAGGCATCAGCAGGAAGGTTATCTCCTGATCTTCGGGGCTGGTCTCGTTATAGACCATGAGCGGATCTTTGGAAGACCCCAGCGAGATCTTGACCTTGTCTGTATCAACCGCATCGAGGATGGAAAGGATGAACTTGTAGTTGAAGGAAACGCTGGTGGCATTGCCTTGATAGGAATAGTTATCCATAAACTGTTTGGCGTCTCCGGTATCACGATTGACGGTGTTGATTTCAAAGTGGTCGAGATCGATCTCAAAACGGATGCGCAGGTTGTCGTCCGGGGCTACCAGTGCCACCCTGCGGATAGCTGTTTTGAGGCGGTCTTTTTCGATGATGATCGTATTGGGGAGATCTTTGATGAAGGCTTTTTGGTAGTCCGGATACTTGTGCTCGATAATGTGGGTAAAGATTACGTAGTTTTCATAGGCAAACATAATGCGGGAGCTTTCGATCCGGATTTTGAGATCCTTGGAATTGCTGTTATAGATCTTCTGGATGAAGTTCAGGGTCTTGACGGGGATGACCCGGTCTATGGTTTCGGAAAGGGATTGGTTGAAGAGGTTGTCCTCTGCAGTGCTCCTGTCCTGGTTGCGCAGGTTCGAATTGAGGATTTTGATCTCGGCAACCTTGCGTCCATCAGTGGCAGCCATGAGGTGATGGTCGTCCCTGATGCTCCAATAGACTCCGGTCAGCACGGCACGATTGACGTCTGTGGAGACTGCAAAGCTGGTTTTGACAATCATCTTCTGAAAGAGCTCTGCCGAGATGCTGATTGCATCATCCAGGGCAACTTTGGGGATCACCGGAAAGAGGGTGTGGTCTGCAATCATCAGGCTGAAATCGATCTTTTCACAATTGATTTTGAGCAGCTCCTCTTCGGTGTACATATTGATCACCTGGTCTGGCAGGGAAGCAATGATCTCGTTCAGATGCCTGGCAGAAACTGCTATGGCTCCGCCTTCGTGAACCGTGGCGGAAAATTGGACGATTGCCGTAATCTCAAGATCGGAAGCGGTGATTTCGATAAGGTTGTTTGTTTCATCTGCTTTGACAAGATAATTCATTAAAATAGGCGAAGGATTTTTGGTGGGAACGACACTGGCGAGGTGCTGGATATATTGTATCAGTTCCTTCTTTTCGACTGCTATTTTCATTTTCTCCCCTATGTACTTTAGCTATTTTCTCAAGGAAAATTCCGCTTTGAATTTCGTCAATAAAAAAGTGCTCTGGGGGAGTATGGGGTTCACGCAGAGATACGCGGATCTGACCAAGACGCAGTTTGGCGAAGGGTTTTTTTTGGGGTATGATCCGGATTAGGCGAGGGCAGGGCTTCAGCCTGTCCGTAACATAGACTACTTGTCTGGCAAAAATTGGTTTACACTCCTCGCAACGCGGGGGCAGACCCTTGTGCCTGCCCCTATTCTGCCCGTAGCATCAATTTGTCTCGCTTTGGTCACGCCAAACTCACGGCCGGAGAGTAAGGGAGAACGCATTTTCTCTTGACTTCCTCCCTGCTTTTGCGGTCTTGATCTTCAGAACATAGATTCCAAATTGAAATGACAAAATTCAACGGGGTATGGGGCAGCGCCCCATTCATATAGGGCTACGGGATGGGCCTGGATTATGTCATTTCGAAGAATATTAATTATCTTCTGGAGAGATCATGCAAGAGATCAGTTTTGGCAGTGACAACCACAGTGCCGTCCACCCTTTGGTCATGGCAGCCTTAAGCGAAGTGAACCAGGGCTTTTGCTTTGGTTATGGTGACGATCCCTACACCGAAGAGGTGATCGCCCTGCTCAGGGATAGCTTCGGCGGTAATTGTGATATCTGGATGGTGATGACAGGCACCGGAGCAAACGTCATCAGTCTTCAGGCCTTGCTTCATTCATTCAATGCCGTACTCTGCCCGCATACTTCGCACATAAACGTCGATGAGTGCGGAGCGGTGCAAAAGTTTACTCAGGCCAGGCTGCTGCCCATCAATACTCCTGATGGCAAGCTCAGTCCTGAACTGATCGAACCTGCCCTGGGAGGAAGGGGAGATCAGCACCACTCCCAGAAGAAGATTGTATCGATCTCCCAAAGCACCGAATATGGCACCGCCTACAGCCTGGACGAGCTATCCGCCCTGGCAGAATATGTCCATAGCAAAGGCCTGCTGTTACACATAGATGGAGCCCGCCTGGCCAATGCCGCAGCCTATCTTGGGGTTAGCCTGAAAGCCATGACTTCGGAGGTCGGTGCTGATGTCGTCAGCTTTGGAGGCACAAAAAACGGTATGATGTTTGGAGAGGCGATCATCAGTTTCGTCCCCGAACTTACCCAAAACATCCTCTATTTTCGCAAACAGGCCAGCCAGCTCTATTCCAAAGCACGGTTCATAGCAGCCCAATACAAAGCATATCTGCAGGATGAGCTCTGGAGAAGCTGCGCTCTCCATGCCAATCGCATGGCCAGCCTTTTGGCCCAAGAGCTTGACCAATTCCCTCAGGTGCGGGTCACTCAAAAGGTACAGGCCAATGCGGTGTTTGTTATCCTTCCTCCCGAGTGGATCAAAGCTCTGCAGCCCAGGTATATGTTCTATATGTGGGATGAAGTGATCCACGAGGCCCGGCTGATGTGTTCCTTTACCACCAGGGAAGAACATATCTCTACTCTGATCCGGGATATAAGAACTCTCTCGGAATGTAGGGAGAATGGGATTATACAGAATTTACAGTGAAATGACCTGATCCAACGGGGTGTGGGGCAGCGCCCCATACCGTAAAGGGTGGTGGGCTGGGCTTGGATTGTGTCGTTTCAAAGTAAAATGATGTTATCTAAGATAGTTTCCACTTTGAAATGACATAATCAAACGGGGCATGGGGCGGAGCCCCATACAATATTGGGTGGTGGGCTGGGCATGGATTATGTCATTTCAAACTAAACACGATATAAGACCATTTAATAATGGGTTGTAGGTCGAAGCCCTACTCCTTCTATGGTGGTGGGTGGGAATAGATTTACAAAAATATGCCTCACAACCAGCATGTTTGGAAGTCTGTATTTCGATAAATCGGGATGTGCAACTGTTTTTATCTGATAACGATGAACCTTCCTTGTGCAATTCTTCTCATATCGGGAAAGGAGCTTAAACTGTAGAAATAGATACCACTCGGCAAGGTGATTGCCAGTTCCTGAGTATCTTTTCCTTTGATGCTATGCGAGCACAAGCGCTGTCCCTTCAGGTTATAAATCTGCAGTACACCATCCGATAAACTGGTAACTTTTATCTTGCTGCCCTGCATGAGCGGGTTGGGATACAGGCTAAACTCAGGCCGGGGGAAGCTGGGATCGTCGGCGCTGGTATTGCCGGGTGCCATCTTCAGATCGGTAGGCATCATGGCAACGGAATATTGCTTCCACAGGCTCAAATCCGGATGCAGGATGTTTAGCTGTCCGTTACCGCTCCAATTGGGTCTTAAGATGGCAATCATCGAGTCGTTTCCCACCACTTCCGAACCACCATTGGCAAGGGGATTGGCTGCTGAATTGAGCAGTTCAAAAGTTTCAGGATGATAGCGGTAAAGATACTGGCCCCCGTTATCCGCCACATAGGCAAGCTCAGGACTGGCTATCCAGATCCGCCCCGGAGTTCCTCCCATTTCAATGGTCTCGATCAGGGAGTCCGTCTGTGGATCGATGATGCAGATGTCGCCAGGGAGATCAGTCCAATTGCCTGTGCAGGAAACGTGTAGCAGATTGTTGTGGCTGGCAAGATACTGGGGATTGGGGCTGACCGGGATGGTGGCAGTCACCGTAAAGCTTTCCAGATCGATCACCGAGACAGAACTTCCGGCATAGTTCTGGGCATAGTTTCCAGCATTGCAGACATAGAGCTTGTTGCCCAGCACCTGCAAAGCTTCGGGTGCCGTGCCCACATTGACGCTGCCGCTCACACTCCCGCTGACTGTGTTTATCCTGTATACCTTGCCGGTGAAGAGCCCGCTCACATAGAGATTATCCTCATGCAGGATAGCATCCCAGGGGTTGCTTCCGATTTCGATCAGGATATTGCCCAGGGAGGCTCCGGTGCTGCGGGAGATTTTCTGGATGGCATTGTCTCCGGAATTTACGCACCAGATGTAGTCCTCATCCACTACGATCTTATTGGGCACATTGCCCAGGGAAGCAAAGCTGTTGTCCACTTCATCGGTGGAAGTATCGATCCGGCTGAGGGTACGGGATTGGGAATTGACTACAAAGAAGGTCTCTGCACTCAGCAGAACTGTTACAAACAAGAGCACGGTAAGCAGTGCCAGACTGCGGGCAGTGAGTAAAAAGACTTTGAAGAACATTTGGTTCACCTCGTTGGTTGTTATTGTGACTTGAGATGAACACATTTGGCTTTAGCCCATCTATCCGTAGGCTTATCCCAAACTTGGTGGCAGGTTTCCTGGCTCACAGCAGGTTGCGAGGCTCGCTTCAAGGCACCTTCCCATCGATCTGATAGTGACGCCTTGAACCTAAATGTGCTGTTTACAGTGGCGGAGACCGCTTCCGGTTTTCACGGAATTCCCTATTACCTTAGTGCAAAGCACCATCAAGTCACCGCAGGTGACCATAACCAGGAGACAGCTCTGCCGTCAAGGATTCTTTTGAACTACAGATCAAGCAGTTAGTACTTTTTCATATCTATAAGTGTTCTCTGGGCAATGTTATTGAAAAATCCGGATGCTACATAGTGGTAGTTATCCCCGGAAGGAACCTCACACTGCTGGTATTCATTTCTTCCCCAGGCCGCCAGGGAACCATCTGTCCTGATTGCTGTGCTGTGGCCATAACCTGCACCCACGGAAATATAGAAGAACCCGGGTGGAACATCGCATTGCTGGGTGTAGTTATCCCCCCAGGCAACCAGCGAGCCGCTTTGCCTTAGAGCCAGGCAGTGCTGGTAACCGGCGGCAATATCCACAAAATCTGTGCCGGCGGGTACTTCACACTGTCCTTCGTTGTTTCTTCCCCAGGCTTGGAGGCTGCCATCGCTGCGGATGGCAAGGCAGTGGTTAAAGCCGGCGGACACCTTGGTAAAGCTGCCTGTCGGGACGTTCAGGCAGCCGGCATCGTTACTTCCCCAGGCGATGATCTGCCCATCCCTGCGGATAGCCAGGCAATAGTTGTTCCCGGCAGAGATCGCCACAAAATCGGTGCCGGAGGGAACGTTGCACTGCCCTTCATTGTTTCTTCCCCAGGCCACCAGGGAACCATTCTGCCTCAGGGCCAGGCTGTGGTAATAGCCTGCTGCGACCCGGATATAATCCGTCCCGCTGGGAACATTCGTCTGTCCCTCGCCATTATAACCCCAGGCCAGCAGACTTTTATCGCTGCGGATGGCAAGGCCGTGATAAGAGCCCGCTGCCATATCGATAATATCCTGATAGACGGGGATATCGCATTGTCCCACATCGTTTCGTCCCCAAGCCTGCAGATAGGTGCGGATGAAGTAATGAACCGTCAGCATCTGGCTGGCATTATGTCCGCTTTTATAAGCACGGGCTTTGAGGATCGTATTTTTGGGGATGTAAACCTGCTCAGTGTACACTGCTGAACTGGAATTGGGATCCAGTCCATTGGTGGTGTAGCGGATCGTGGCACCGTCGATGGAGCAGGACAGAGTAACGCTTTCGGGATAGAGGAAGATTCCCCCGTTGGGCGAAGCCTCCGGAACCGGCAGGGTGGGGTAACTGAAGGAGTAGGAGGTAATGGCCAGATTGCTGGGGCTCAGCCCTGTTTTGAACGCTTTGGCTTTGAGCGTGAGGGTCGAAGAAATGGCGAGCGGTTCCGTATAGAGCGTTGAACTGGTAGTGGGCGTACTCCCATTTATGGTATAACGGATCTCAGCCTCCGGAGTGCTGCAGTTAATGCTTACCGCTTGCTCAATCGAATATACACCTCCCGGAGGATTGAAGGTGGGAGTGGCGCATTGGGGAGCGATCGTGTACAAAGCGCTTCCCACGGAGCTGGGTATCCATCCGGTTTTGATGGCGATGGCCTTCAGAGTGGAGGTCGAGCTAATCTGGAGCGGGCCTGTATAAAGCTGGGATGATTGGCTGGGTGTGCTGCCATCCAGGGTGTAGCGGATATCAGCCCCGCTGAGGGTGCAGGTGATGCTTACACTCTGGGTGCTTGGATAGCTGCCGGCAGGGGGATCGAAGACGGGAGTGGGAATCACCTGGCTGAGATTGATGTTATACAGGGCGGAACAAACGGAGCTGGGATTCATCCCCTCCTTGTAAGCCCTAGCCCTCAGCTCGGTATCTGCATTGAAGGAAAGCGGATTGATGTATGCCGCTGAGGAAGTGCCGGGATCTGTGCCGTTGGTGGTATAGCGGATGATGGCATCCGGTGTGGCACAGGATATGGAAACGCTTTGGCCGGAATTGAAAATCCCACCCGGAGGGTCGAAGATAGGCGAGGCCACCATGTTGCTTATCTGGTAACTGGCGCTCGTAAGCGGGCTGGGATTGTATCCTACCTTGAAGGCCATGGCGTTGATCGAGAACGAGGCATTCACCTCAAGCGGGCTCTCATAGAGGTTTGAGGTCTGGGTGGGAATCGAGCCGTCCGTTGTAAAGCGAATCTCTGCCCCGGCGATGGAACAGGTAATGCTTACGCTCTGGCCTTCCGTATAGCTTCCTGCTGCGGGAAAGAAAGTTAACTGCGGAAGATATGGCAGTTCATTGTCAGGATCAAAGGGATTATTCCACTTACGGTCCTTGCAGGAAAGGCAGATAAGCACCGAGAGAATCAGGAGGGCGACAATCAGAAAACTGGCCTTCATCGTTTCCCCCTCTGGCTGTTGGAATTGCGGTTGCTATCCTTCACCCAGGTATAGACCAGCCAGCTCAGGGGCAGAGGGACTGTATAGGTGCAAATACCTGTATAAGTATCATAGTTTTCAGTTTTATCCCGGTATTTGACGGCAGTTTCAGGATCGGTGGCTGCCTGGTATTTGTCATAATAGGAGTTTGACCTGCTGTTGAAATATAGGGCGGCGCATACATCCAGAGTTACCAGAGTAAGAGCCACCCAACTCTGGGCCCGGTATGAAGTGCCGGATTTTCCTCCAAGATTCAGATCCAGAGCTGTTTGCAGCCTTTCCCGGTTAAAATCGGTATTATCAGGGATGAAATAGAAATCTTTGGTCAGCAGGCTGGTCTCCCAGGGAAGCTGCAGGTTGGCAGTCCGGTTCTTCACCCCTTCGCGCACCCGCATCATGATCTGGGTGAGGGAGAGCCCCGGGGTGGTGATGGATTTGAGCAGCTCTTCGGTAAAGACTCCGTTGTTGCCATCCCCATCGGCAGCCACGCCATTGGGCTGGGTGGCATAGGCGATCAGGCAGTCCGGCACTGGTCTTGTGATGGAAGCAAGGCCTCTGGTTCCGCTTCGGAAGCCTGTGGCATAGGGATTGTCCCGGCAGGCATCCAGGAGGATGATGTTCAGTTCATTGTCGGCATTCTGCATTTCGGTGAGAACCCTGTCCAGATCCACTCCCTCAAATTCCACATCACTTTCCCTGCGGATTCGGGCCTGGGTGGGGATCAGATAGTTTTTCCCATCCACCTGAACTCCGTGTCCGGCATAGTAAAACAAGCCCACACCCCCAGTCCGGATCTGTTCTCCAAAGCTCTGGATATATCCCAAAAACTCCCTTAAGCTCTTCACGTCATAAGCTGCAGTGGTCTCAAAACCAAGCTCCTGCAGGGTGATTTCCATCGCCCGGGCATCATTAACCGGGTTCTTCAAGGGCGAGCTTTGGTAATCGCTGTTGCCGATCACCAGAGCGATGCGCCTGGTAGTGTCAGTCTGGGCAAAGAGACCTGTCATCCAAACCACGAGGATCGCTATGATCAAACTTCTGTATAGCATAATGGTTCTCCTTAACAAGGTGTTACTCTATGTTTCACCTACCGTATAGGTCTTTATATTATCGGTGCTATTTGATTAACATCATTTTTGCGACTTTGGAAGAACCATCACAGCTGACACGATAGAAGTATATGCCTGAAGAAACAGGAGTATTATCATAATCCCTTCCATTCCACAAGACGCTATTCAAACCTGCTGACCGGATTTCATCAACTATTGTGAATACCTTTTGGCCTTTAATATTATAGATATCTATCTTTACTTTAGCTTCAGACTGTAAGTTAAAACGGATGATAGTGGTTGGATTGAACGGATTGGGATAATTTCCCATTAATTGTAACTGAGGAGAAGATACCTCAACTGCATTACCTATATGCAGTTTTAAGATAGAGTTCAGCAACAGGTTTCTATTCTGTTGGTGAAAATCCGAATTGACAGGAACATATTCCGTCAGTTGGCCTCGATAACCACCATTACTCTCTAAATAAGTGTCTCCCAAATCGATAACAGCATAACAGGAGTCTTGAAAACTGGGACTGTTTAATAAAATAGTCTCATAGTGTTCAATGGCTTGGGAGTATCTCTCTGTCTCTCTATATATCAAAGCGCGGACATTCTTCATGACTTTATGTAGAGGGGTGTATTCAGACTCAAGTATGCTTTGATTAAGATAATCTTCATACTGATCTAACAAGCTTAACTTCTTGTGACACTCAAATAAACTATATAAAGAAGTTATGTCATGATCATTAATCAGTGAGTCAGCTAATACATTATAAAAGCAATTCATTGCTCCCCTGTAATCCCCGTTTATCATATTGGAATATCCCTCAATAAACATATTTATCTGAGTATCTTCCCTAACAATCGTTCGATTCGGTTCATCATCGTAAGGAACGCATTCTACAACTTCTACTGGGTGGATTGAAAGCTTTATTGAGGAAAAATCATCGTATCCCCACCAGTTGTTTTGTGCATATATTGGATCTGAAGAAAGTATAAGGTTCTGCAAGTACAAATTGTAAACACTACTTTCGAGATTGTTATGTCCGTCTTTTAAATGGGGAGTAGACGAGTCCGAAAATATTCCATATTCATTGCCAGATATTTCATTAAGGCCATTCTGTAAACTAAAAGTGTAGTTTAGCATAGGTGAACTGAAATGATAGGCACTTATTGCATATCCTGCATCAGTAAGGAAGTTATTGAACATGTTTACCGTGGCATTATAACAATTAACGATCTGCCTATTGTTTTCGAATGTGCAGTTTTCGATAGACCTATACCCCGTGTTGGAGATGTCTAATGCCTGGATTGCACCTGATACCTTGGCCCAATTCATAGTGAGATCACTACCATTTTTTACTTGGATTACTTTCCAATAGTTTTTGCTCTTAGAACTCATGCTCGTAAGAAAAACAGGGTTATCCTCGCTTCCACATAAGGACAGCTCTGACCTTGCTATGGATAAACCAGTGTTATACTCGAATCTTCCCAAAACACCCTGATTAATTGTGATGTTAGATGAAATCGCTGATGTGCATTGGTCAACAACAAAGGGATGTTTTATAAACAAAGTGCCATTTACAACATGTGGAACAGGTTGTTCGTAGCATCTTGTATGCCGTGATGTTTGACTGCGTTGGGAGCATTCAGTGGATCTACTTGTGCTGTTAACATAAGCATATCCATATAGTACACCATCATCGGTTATGGCATATAACATTCGATTCAAACCAGCTTTTGCAGTGGCCATTGATTGTAAGGTAACATTGCTGCCCAGATCCGTCCTATATTCCCAAATTTCCTCACAATACATTGAACTTGGATTGGATGGATTTGTCCGTAATTTTGTATAAGTAATAATATTTGCTGTCATTATCACTATCTGTTTTGGTAGGTATCCAGCTTCGGGTGGAAGAAGTTGGTCAACGATTAAGCTTTAATGAGTTAATGATTAAAAATCAGCTCCGAGCCCTACAGGCGGAATACCTGGTGTTGGCTGGTTATATGCACTTAATTA
>JAQUHL010000230.1 GCA_028683635.1 Candidatus Cloacimonadota bacterium | reverse complement strand
TTAATAAAATGCTGAGACAGAAACTTTTAGCCAAATTACACAGAGCAACGGTCACCCTTTGCGACCTGAATTACAATGGTAGTATCTCCATAGACGAAGATCTTTTGGATGCCACCGGGATGCAGGAATTTGAAAGGGTGGAAATATACAATATCAACAATGGTGCCCGGTTTTCCACATATATCATCAAAGCTCCCCGGGGTAGCGGAGAAATCGGTATCAATGGTGCAGCCGCCCGCAAAGCCCAGATCGGAGATAAAGTCATCATTATCAACTATGGATTGATGGATGAAGATGAAATGAAGTCCCAGAGACCAAAGATTGTGGTGTTGGACGCTAAGAACAAGATCAAAGAAATCAAATAAGCTCTTTCTTCAGCAAGGCTCAGGCAACCCCAAAAAAGAAATGCAGTTGATCAATACAATCACTGAAATGCAAGCCCTCGCCCAAAACACTTTCCCCGGGAAGAGCATCGGCTTTGTGCCCACCATGGGTTTTTTGCATCAGGGCCACCTTTCCCTGGTGGAAAGATCCGTCTCAGAATGCGATCTCACAGTGGTTTCTATCTTTGTCAATCCTGCCCAGTTCGGGGCAAATGAAGATCTGGATAGCTACCCCCGGGATATGGACAGGGATCTTAAACTGCTGGAACCACTGGGTGTGGATTACGTCTTCTTCCCCAGCAACGGAATGATGTATCCTTCGGGTTATAAAACCTGGGTCGAGGTGCGTGAACTTTCCGATGTCCTGTGCGGAGCCAGCCGTCCTGGTCATTTTGTGGGAGTGGCTACCGTGGTTTTGAAACTGGTGAATCTGGTGAAACCCACTTATATGTATATGGGCGAAAAGGATTTCCAGCAAGTGACGGTGCTGCAAACCATGCTCCGGGATTTGAACCTGAGCACCAGAATCGTGCCCTGCCCCATTATCCGGGACGGGAATGGCCTGGCCTTAAGCTCCCGAAACACTTATTTGAGCCCAACTGACTATCCCAAAGCCCTGTCGCTCTCCCGCTGCATTACCCGGGCTCAGGAACTTGCCTCTTCCGGAGAAAGGCTTTCTGAAAATATCCTGAGAGAACTGAATATTCTGCTGCAAAACAGTGGAGCAAAACCCGATTACATTAGCATTGTGGATTCCAGGTCACTAAGCCCGCAGAGCGTGGTGGATTGTAATTCCAGGCTAATTTTGGCTGCTTTTGTAGGAAAAACCAGGCTGATAGATAATGGACGGGTTCTGCTTGACAATTAGAATGATATCAAAATGTTGGTTCATCTATGGTGTGCGAAAGTGGCGGAATTGGCAGACGCGCTGGACTTAGGATCCAGTAGGGTACACCTGTAGGGGTTCGAGTCCCCTCTTTCGCACCATTTATATTGATAAATCACAAGGAGTTATAGTGCAAGTCGAAGTCACACGAATTGACCCCTGCAACCAGGATGTTAAACTGATAATCGATGCCGAAACTACCTCTGCTGCCTATCGCAAGCAGTTGCTGTTAGCAGGTAAAAGTGCCCAGATCCCAGGCTTCAGAAAAGGGAAAGCCCCGCTAAAAATGATCGAGAGAACCTACGGGGAAAAAGTGAAGGATTACTTCTATGAAGAAATTGCCGAAGAATCCTTTCGCAAAGCCATCAAGGAACATGATCTCCGCTTTCTGCTCTATCCCGAGCTTCAGGAAGTTACTTGGAACGAAGGTGAAGATCTGCACCTGGTTTTCAAAATCGAGACAGAGCCAGAGATTGAGCTTAAACAGACCGAAGGCCTGAGCGTTCCCTATAAACCCACTCTGCTTGAAACTGAGGTGGAGTCCTATATTCAAGAACTGCTCAAAGAAAACTCTCTGTTGATCGAGGTAGAAGACGAAGTCCGCCTCGATGATATCGTTGATGCAGAGATCAGTTACGAGCTCGCCTCGGAAAAGAAAAGCCTCACAAAAGAAATCCCGGTGGTTCAGGATCAGGAAAAGGAACTGGGTTTTGAAGAACACCTGATCGGCATGAAGATCGGTGAAAGTAAGCCTATCCAGATATATGGATATGACTTAGCATCTCTTCACGAAGTAGAACCCAAGCTGGACGATGATCTTGAATATGAATGCATTATCATGATCAACGCAATCCGCAGAAAGCAGATACCTGCCCTGAACGATGATTTTGCCAAAGATATGGACTTCGATTCCCTGGAAGCCATGAGAGAGAAAATTGCCGATGAACTCCGGCTCAAAAATGATCATAAAAACCTCGAATTAAAGCTCAACGCCCTGTTTCATGCCCTCTATGAAACAAACAAGTTCCCCCTGCCGGCAAAAGTGGTGGAACACCTCCTGAACGAACAGGTGAAACACATGAAAAACGGGCAATACCTCAGCTTCCTCAAGCAATACTACACCATGGAAATCACCAATAGTCTCGTCAATACTTACCTGTTCAACAAACTCAGAGCAGAATACCAGCTCACTCCCACCAAAGCGGACAAGGATTCGTTCATCGAACACCGGGCTATTCTGGAAGACCGCACTGTGGAAAACTGGAAAGAAACCAATGCCAAGCGTTTGGAAGATGAAGACTTTATGGATGAAGTCCAGAAGTTCCTCATCCTGAAGATGTTAATGGACAAATCCACCTTTGTCGTACAGGAAGATGAGCCCGAAGAGCTTCAGCAGCCCGAGGATCAGTTGCCTGAAGAAGCCGTTTCAGATCAGATACAAAAGGAAGAAGAATGAATTTCATCCCTATGGTCATAGAACAGGTAGGCCGTGGCGAACGTGCCTATGACATTTATTCCCGCTTGCTCAATGACAGAATCGTCTTTTTGGGTGGACCCATAGACGATAACCTGGCCAATACTGTTGTCGCCCAATTGCTTCACCTTGAGGGCGAAGACTTTCAGAAGGACATCTATATGTACATCAACAGCCCCGGTGGGATAATTTCCTCGGGACTGGCGATTTACGACACCATGCAATATATCAAACCCAAGGTCTGCACGATCTGCATCGGTCAGGCTGCCAGCATGGGAGCCTTGCTTCTGGCTGCCGGAGCGGAAGGCAAACGCACCGCTCTTCCCAATAGCCGGGTTATGATCCACCAACCCATTGGCGGAGCTCAGGGACAGGCCACCGATATCCAGATCCAAGCCCAGGAAATCCTCTATCTCAAAGATCGGATGAACGAGATCCTGCACAAACACACCAAACAACCCATGGAAAAGATCCTCCAGGATACGGATCGAAACTTCTTCATGAGCTCTGAAGAAGCCCTTGCCTATGGCATAATCGCCGAAGTGATCACCAACCGGAAGTAAGAGGAAAAACCTATTCTATGAACAGTTATACCGTTATGCAAACCCTGCGCCTGATGGATAGTGACAAGATTGGAGGTAACAATGGATAAATATAGAAACCTGAGCTGTTCCTTCTGCGGAAGGGCAGAGGTGGAAGTAAAAACCCTCATTCGTGGTATTGCCGGAAACATTTGTGATGAATGTATCGTGATGTGCCATAACATTATAGATTCCAGCATAGCCGAACCCACCAACGAAGATTTCAAGCTGCCAATTCCCAGCGAGATCAAAAGCTACCTCGACAAATATGTGATCGGCCAGGACAAAGCCAAGCAGATCATCTCCGTGGCTGTTTACAACCATTACAAGCGTATCTTCAAACAGACAAACAAAGACGATGTTGAGCTTGAAAAGAGTAA